>JBKPBA010000071.1:0-4305 GCA_046726675.1 Chloroflexota bacterium | reverse complement strand
GGACACCTTCACCGTGCGCCCCAGGCTCCATGAGTTTGCCACCAATCAGCGCATCTTCAGCCGCCCGTTTCTGGAGATTCTGCGCAAAACGCAGGTCCAGTTTTTTCAGGGACGAGTCACCAGCCTTGATGGCACTAACAGGATGTTAGGCAATGAGCCTCTTCTGCCCATGTAGAATGGGACGGCGAGTTTCCATCACCGAGAACACCAGAAGACGTCCATCGGGTAAGCGCACTTGTCGCTCGTTGACGCGTTGACAGAGGGCCATCAGGTCGCGGTTGTATTGTCGGTCATTGAAGGGGTGCAGTTCAACAGAGACCGTGTGCCGCGTTGAGACGACTGCTCCTCTGAGTTGGAAGAAAGGAGCCAGCCGCGCCCAAGTGGCATGGGCATAGGTGATGGGAAAATAGTGATCGCGGGTCCACATCACCACATTGGCCAGAGCGAGCTTACAGACAGTCATGACGTGATCTTTGCGATTGTCTAATTCATACATGGTCCGCTCCGTGGCTGCCAAATCTTCCAGGGCTCGCAAAAGATCACATTGTTCATGCGCATAGCGTTGCTGCTTCTCACTTTCCTTACTGCTCGTGTTGTAAGCTCGCCAGACTCGTTGCCAGCGCTGCTCCAGCTCTGCATCAATCACCGCCTTCTCTGCTTTGATCTGTGCCCGCTGTTCATAATAGTCCACCCCTTGTGCAACAAGCGCGTCCTGATGGGCGTTGAGCTTGCGATAGAGCTCATCGCCATAGGCCTTGGTTTGCTTCCAGAGGCGATCATAGAGAAGAGAGGCTTTGTGAGAACGAACTCGTGCAGAAGCCATCCATCGCTCGACAGTGCTCAAGCGCTTCTCTAACGCGGCACGCTTCTTGGCGACCTCGGAGTTCACAATGGGTACCTTGCCATAGCCGTGATTCGTATCCAGGCCAAGCGGCAAAAGAAAGTCGCGAATGATATTTTCTTGCACTGGCCAGCGCCGCGTGTAGGTCTGG
Source organism: Chloroflexota bacterium (assembly GCA_046726675.1). Taxonomy (GTDB): domain Bacteria; phylum Chloroflexota; class Ktedonobacteria; order Ktedonobacterales; family Ktedonobacteraceae; genus DATMNR01. The sequence continues at coordinate 3,313 of JBKPBA010000071.1, read as the reverse complement.
GCAAGTTCCACGGCATCGATGGTGTCGGCGGTGGTGACAATGGGGATCAGCTTGGCGGTGGTTGGAGTCGCAGGGGTCGGCTCGGCTTTCCACTCCGCTTGCCACCAGGCTGGTTTGCGAACGTCTTCTTCCGTTTCTTCTTCCTGCTGCGTACAGGGAACGCGACGGCGCAGGTCACGAATGAGGGCCACTCGTACAGGAAGAAACTGGCCTTTCTGGTCAGGTAGTGGAAGAGCGAAACAGGCCGGGGCGACCTCACGCACCAGTTTCCCATGCTGATCGCGCTCCAGTGGCACAAACATCCCGACCTCGGTGAAGGATTGTAGTCCATCGTACTGATCCGTGCGCAGGATGGTCACCACGGTATGGCCCAGTGCCTTGAGATCGCGCAGGAAAGGAGCTGCCATGCCTTCCCGATCCACAATCACGCGAACGGATGGTGCTTCCCTTTCGCTGTCTTGATAGCGCGCCAGAATCGGTGGGAGTCCCATGGTCAAGTGCTGGTCACCTCGATGCGTCGAGGCCCCGCGAGGATGCCCCTGCTCATCATGCAAGAGCACCAATGCTCGACATCCCAGAACTTTGCCCGAGCATCCAATCAATCCGCGAGGAATCAGTTTGTCTGCATACACCGGCTTGCGATGCCCATCAATGTAGATGCGGCAAGCTTCCTCATGCTCTCCTGCTGATTGCCATAACGTTGCGGTCCACTTCCCAAGGGCGTTTGTGAGTTCCTCAGCCCCTCCAGCATTGGCGAGGTGGGTAAGAAATCGCTCGGTATGCCAATAGCCATAAGCTCTCCGTATGCCAACTGCCTGTCAACAAGCCAAGGGCCTCGTCGGTGTAACCACGCAGGTCTCTCGTTCGACGCAAGCCAACCGCATTGAGAAAGAGTAACGTGAGCAACAAACTGCGAGGAGAGCGCAAAGAAAGGGACCGCCGTGGCTCTTCAGTCTGGGTCAAACCGGGGGCAACTGCGGTTTCTAAGTGGGCAAGCAGCCCAGTTTCATGAACAGCGGCGACCAAAAGGAGCCCACCTGCCCCGTCTTGCCAGTTCCGTTCAGGTGCTGAGCTTTGATCCTGATTTTTTTCCCAGCCGTGCGGGTTGCCTTTCCAAGCCCTGTGCCGCACGGATGCGATTAAGATGGGTGATACTGACCAGCACACCGTAGTGGGCTTGCAGTTCTTTTTGAAGAGCGGAGCTTGGCAGGCTTGGCTCCTCGCGACATCTGGCTTCCAGCCACGCTCGGATGGGCTGGTGCATCTTGGCAGTGTGACCGTGCCTCTCATCGCGTAAGGCCGCTTCTCCTTGGGCGCGGAACTGTTGGAACCAGCGGTAGGCGCTGGATCGACTGGTTTGGATCCCTGCCCGATTGGCGGCTTCTTGCCAGGGATATCCTTCTTGCATCAGCACCAGCATCTGCTTTTTTGCCGCTTGGCGCTGCTCACTTTCCATACACTTTCTTGTTTGACTCCTTGTTCTGCTTTTTTCTCCTCTCTATCTTAGCAGTAGAGGTCGTCCTAGTCTAGATGAGCAGCCTAGACTTTGCCTAACACCCTGTTTATACGCTTTGTCGTGGCAGCCACGCTGGCGCAGCAGCGCTTTCCAGGCTTGTTTGTCTGGCTGGGGAAGCGATGCTATGAGCAGGCACAGCGTCGCAAGCGAGCCCTTGAAGAGCACCCTTCGCAGCCAGCGCATCACCGCTCCTGAAGGAGAAGGAGAGAGCTGCTCATGCTCTTGCAAAAAACATAGGCACGCAGATGCGCCTACATCACGTATAATGAAGGAGGAGCGCCATGACCCGGGGAAGCAGCATATCATCACAGACGGAAAGGGAGCCTATGGACCAGTTTGAGAGCTATCGTCCCCTGATGCTCTCGATTGCCTATCGCATGTTGGGGAGCGTGACCGAGGCCGAGGATATCCTGCAAGACGCGTATCTGCGGTATCATCAGATGCCTGCTGGCTCGATCGTCTCGCCCAAAGCCTTCCTGAGTACGGTAGTGACCCGGCTGTGCCTCAATCACCTGCAAGCCGCTCGCGTACAGCGTGAGAGCTACCTGGGTCCCTGGTTGCCTGAGCCATTGCTGACAGAAAATGATCCTGAATCCCCATCACCAACCAGTCAGGCCGAACGGCTGGAGTCCATTTCGATGGCCTTCCTCGAAGGTGAACTCGGCTAGCGCTGGACCTAATAGAGGCGGCTCTTGTTATCTATTTGGATGGTGGAGTTCCCAAAACCGAGCGAGAGAAGAGAGGTACACGATGCTCGATAAATTCTCCTTTTGGTCGTCCAAAACGACACTACGTGGGGCTAACCTCGTCTACCGAGTGCGGATCGAAGCCTTCGACGACGGACCGGGTACTCCGTTCGTTCCAGTATATGACCCGGACATCTTCATAGCGCTCAGGAAAGCCGGAGCGAATATGGCTGTCCTGTCGATGCCGGGGCCATTCTCGGCCTCACCGCCCTACGAGGCTGATCCAGATGCCGTTCGGCTACTTGACTATCTCGTGGGTGCCGCTGCAATAGCCGGGCTCTTCGTCGTCATCGCCTACCGTACCGGCCCGGGTCGCAATGATAAAGACCTGCTAGACTTCTTGCCTGGACCGCTTGAGCGAGACCTGCACCAACCAGGGCACCCGTCCCAGCTTGCGTTTACTGGGATGTGGCTGTTTGTCGCCAACCGATTGAAGGACCAGGCGTGTGTCGCAGGGTACGACCTCCTGGTTGAACCGCATACCCGCACCGATGTGGACGATGACGAGGACCTGTTCCGCGCGGGATGGCAGCAGCTCTGCGAACAAACTATCACGGCTATTCGAGCCGTGGATGCGGATACACCAATCCTCGTCCAGCCATCGTCCTGGGCGTCGCCGGATGTGCTAGGAGTCTGGCAGATGCCTGCGGGAAGCAAGTTAGTGTGTTCCGTCCACCAGTATGAGCCGTTCAATTACACCAACGATGTGGATGGTGCAGGCCAGAATCTGTTCGACTTTTCCCTGACCCGAACGGCCTACCAGCACATTGATGATTTCAAGTCTAAATTCCCCGACATCCCGGTCGCTGTGACCGAGTTCGGCGTGAAGCATAGCTGCACAAAGTGTGACGATTTCCTGCAACAGCAACCCAATGTACTCGAGGCATCAGGGTGCAACCACGCTATCTGGGTCTGGGGAGACGACTCCGACAATTTCGACGTTCGGGACCCCTCGTTGTTGCCAATCATCTCGACGAATTGGGAGAAGAACACAACGTTCTACTCATAATCCGCGTGAGGAAGAGGCTCCGCGACGTAATGAGTGAGCTAC
>JBKPBA010000070.1:0-5705 GCA_046726675.1 Chloroflexota bacterium | reverse complement strand
GCTCTTTAAGTGGTGCATGCAGCAAGAACTTGCTGTCTACATGCATGGTTTCAGCTGAGCCACCACTCTACGCAGACAAATCGAGTGTGGCTACGAACCACTTGTCGAAAAGACCCTGGCCATTGGTCTGACCGGCAGCCTTATCGCCTGCGAAGGCGTAGAGCAGATGACCATTGTACTCGACCTGGCTCCCGTTTACATCCGCGAGCACGCTCAGTTTCCCACTGAGGTTCGCTGAACTGGTGGGGGAACCTGAACCACTGAAGAACAGCGGGGGCCAGTTCTGTGCACATTGGCCAGAACAGGCTGACTGTGTCGCTGTATCAGGCGTATAGTAGTAAAGGGTCAGGCCTTTTGCATTGGTAAGCACCGTCTGCGACTGACCTTTGATGGTGACAGTCGCCGTTTGAATCATTGAAGTAGAAGTGCCTCCAGTGTTTGGAGTACTAGCTGGTGGAGTGGAACTGCCACCTCCGGTAGTTGTGGAGTTACCACAAGCGACGATAAACAGTGCGATGAAGACGCTAAAAGCAATCATCAAAGAGCGTTTAAGGAACATGTCTATCCTTCCTTGTTTTGGCACCGATTAGTATCGGAATGTATCTATGTGAGAGATTTCTCTCACTTCTTGTTGTAAAGAGAGAGGTAAGGGAGGCTACCAAGGCATCCCTCATCTCTGTCTTACCGTTGTCTAGTGTAGAGCAATCCAGGTGGGAAAACATGCAACCAAAGTCGTATCGAAAGATGTATTGTGAACATTTCCAAAGACTACGACTTTAGGAACATGTTCTTGAAACTATCAGTCGGCTAATGGAGAGCGGCTATGACGAGTACAACCAGGAGAAAGAATAAGATGTGGAGAATCACCATAACTTTTCTCCTTTACGACTTTTGGATTGAACAGAGGCGAGAGGGATGTATTTAGAGGAGCCCGATTTCTCGTGCACGGGCCATGGCTTGTGTTCGGTTGGACACCGTTAATTTGCAAAAGATGTTACTTACATGCCGCTTGGCGGTGCCGATCGCGATCACCAGTTGCTCAGCGATCTCCTCAGTTCTTCATCGTCGACGGAGAGGCCGCTCTCCTTCAGCCAGCGCGGGGATATGGTGGACGTTCGCTTGGATGCCAGGTTTCTCCATACCTCTTTCCTTGTCTCACGCGAATGGGTCTTGTTACACTCAGCAGACGCTCATAGACCTGTTGGGTAACCGCACGGCCTCTGCTAGCATTATATAACAGAACCTCTGCTAACAGAGCCGCAACTCGTTCGGGGATATGCGGTGGAGAGAAGCGCGAGCTAGTGTAAAAAAGCTGATACAGCGCGAGTAAATTCCTCTTACTTGTAACGATCAGGAATAGTAAGCCCTGATCGTTCATCATCCCAAGCCATGGAACTTATTTTCCATCCGGTCTCTGTCATAATGAACTGCATCGATATGATGCCTCGGCCTTCAAATGCCGCTCCCTTGTTGATTCCGTATTTTTCATAGGTGCTAAAACGATGGGCGACGTTCCCGAAAATTTCCGTAATCTCCGCAGTTTCGACTTCTTTGAAGTCAGTTAATTCGCCTCCATCAACCATGCTTTGTCGAGGTTCGATACATTGACAAACGTTGGATATTTCGGGCAAGATTGCACTATTATTAATGAGTTGCCCGCTCTCGATAAAGAGCTTGTACAGGTTTTGATAGGCTGGTTTGTTTCCTTCAAAGAAGGAGACAGTACTGAAAAAATCGCTCGTGAGTGAGTCGATTGTATGCTTCCTGCTTGAAACTTCCTGAGAAGTTGTCATTCCTGTTCCTTTCTCGCCTGCCCGTTGGCTATGTTATTGACTGAGAGCAGCGGTAATCCCAGGTCACGTATTTTCGCTAATACGCCGTGTAACGCTGCTTGATCCGTGATCACGCCGGTAAGCAACGCTTCGCCATTCTCGCTATTCGTGAGAGTGAAGCCGTCAAAGTACATGGCCCATTGAGGACTGAGATGCCCCTTGAGGCGAATCTGATACGACGAAGGCTCGTCTTGCATATGTTCTCTTCCTTTCTTTCCGCTCCGGCTACTGCACCTGTGCAGTGTTTTTTTAAATGTAGTTGGTACGCTGTGCAAATACCATACGATTTCGTCTTTCTTTCGCTAGTATCTTCTCTTTTGAGAGCGTACTATCAGACACATGCCCATGTCATGCGACCAAAGTTGTATTTGCAGGTGTAGTCTGGGAAGGCGCCACCAGTACGACTTTGGCGGGAGGAACAGAAGTCAGAGGAATTTAGAGCAGCCCAATCGCTTGTGCGTGGGCCACTGCTTGTGTGCGGTTAGACACGGTTAATTTGCCAAAGATGTTACTCACATGCCGTTTGACGGTGCTGATCGCGATCACCAATTGCTCAGCAATCTCCTCATTGGAAGCGCCGACGGCTATTAAATGAAGGACCTCCAACTCACGCTCGGTGAGCGGTTCCAACAGCACTGTGGAACGAGGGGTGGGGAGAGAAGGAGCAGTGACGGATGGCTGCTCACCCGAGGCCACAAGCAGCCTCGAGGTGTAGTACGGTGCGTGACCACGAGCATGGGCCAGGCGCAGCAAGGCCAGCATCGCGGGACCCTCATCGAGGAAGAGGCGCAAGTAGCCCTCCGGTTCGGCCAACACAAGCACTCGCTCAAGGGTAGCCAGGGCAGGCTCCGGTTGCGCCAGTGCCTGCAAGGAGAGGGCTTGCAGCATGAGGATTTCGATAACACTGTCTCTGCGTGCCTTTCTCTCAGCATCCTGCAAGAGCCGAGCCAGCATCTGCAGCGCATCCTGGAGAAAGGGGCCTGCCGGATCAGCCCGTCCCTGGGCAATACGCACCCGTGCCAGGCTGAGATACTCTCGCTCGCGGGGATAGCTCATTTCCTCATCGGAGGCCGAGAGGCCACTCTCCTCCACCCAGCGCAGGGCTGCCTCCAGGTTGCCGTTTGCGAGCTCTAACTCTGCCTGCACTGCTGCTGCCCGGGCCAGTAGGCGTGGCACGAAGTGACGCCGGTCGGCCAGTTCCGTAAACGCGGAGAGAGTCGCCAGTGCTCCCTGGAAGTTCCCGCGTGCTTCCTGCAGACGGGCAAGCGCTGTATACCCGAGTGTGACAATTTCAGCATAGACAGTCAGGGTTCCACTGGCCAGTTCCATTCCTTGCGTAAGATGACGCTCAGCCTCGTCCAGCTCATTCCATTCGCGCAGCAGGTCGCCCATGCCGAAGTAATAGTCCGCACTGTTGACCAGGGTCTGGAGTCTCTCCCGCTCTGGTGTCACCTGCATCGCCTGCCCATAGGTGCTAGCAGCCGTGCGCAGCCTGCCCTGCAGTACTTGTAGTCGCGCCAGAAGACTGATGCTGCTGAGAAAGGTAACGAGGTTGCCCGATGTGCGTGCAAGTGACATGGCGGTTGCGACTTGTTCTTCCACTGCTGGAGTCGCCTCCCCGCTCACCAGGTACGCACGGGCAGTACCTAAAAAGGAACTCGCCCACCAGCCTGTCTCCGTCTCTGGCAAGAGATCCAATGCTTGACGACACCACATGATAGACCCCTCGACGTCGCCAGAGTAGAGGACAATATATCCACGAGTGAGGGCGACCTGACCCAGCATCGTCCGGGCATCCTCGGTGGAGGGAGCGCGCTCTATGCCGCGTTCGACGTTGTGGAGACGAGCTGAGGATGCTTCTATCTGGTTGCTCAACAACAACACGAAAGCGTGGAGACTGCAGAGACGGGGGCGTGTAAGAATCAACGCGTCAGGAAGGCGTTCGAACCAACCCAGCATCGTGTGGAGCTGCCCCTGCAAGGCAAACGAGTAGCCATGTTGTTCAATCAAATCGGCAACATGCTCCACATCTTGAGCAGCCAGCGCGTAATGGACGGCTTCAACAAAGATCGCATGCTGCTCGTACCAGGTGCTGGCGCGACGATGCAACTCGGTGAGGAGCGAGGGCTGGGTCTGCTGCAAGCGACCACGTAGTACCTCGGCAAAGAGGTGGTGGTAGCGGTACCATTGCCGCTGGTCGTCCAGGGAGATCAGAAAGAGATTGGCCCGTTCCAAGTGGTGCAGCATCGACTGCCCGTCTGCCTCTTGCGTTACTGCCTCACAGAGCGGTCCAGAGAGGCGGTCCAGGATGCAGGTCCGCAGGAGGAAGGACTGGACCTGCGCAGATTGCAGCGCAAAGACTTCCTCACTCAGATAGTCCAACACGAAACGATGGCTGCCGGTAAAGGCTGTCAGGAAGGCGCTAACATCGCTTCTTCCCCGCAGCGAGAGCCCGGCAAACTGCAAGCCAGCAATCCAGCCCTCCGTGCGACTCTGTAAGAGGGCCAGGTCCTGGGGAGCCAGCTCGATGTGCATCACCTGCTGCAAAAAGGTCTGAGCTTCTTGGGAAGTAAAACGCAGGTCGACGGCCCGTATTTCGGTGAGCTGACCCCGAGCGCGCAGCCGTGCGAGCTGTAGAGGTGGGTCGGCACGTGTGGCAATCATCAGGTGCATCTGCGGTGGGAGATGCTCGACCAGAGAGATGAGTAAGCGATGGATGGCTTCAACAGTAATGACCTGGTAGTCATCGAGGACCAGGGCGAAGGCGGCTGCCTCCCGCGTCAGGAGGTCATTGGTCAGCTGCGCCAGCACGTTTTGTGGTGGGGCAGGCTGTGGCATGTGCAGCAGCGCGAGTGCAGACTCGCCGATGAATGGATCGAGCGTTTGCAAGGCAGCAATCAGATAGGAGAGAAAGCGCACCGGCTCGTTATCGTCTGGCTCAAGCGAAAGCCAGGCGACAGGCGTCTTGCTCTGGGCAAGCCATTGGGCCAGCACGGTCGTTTTGCCAAAGCCGGCGGGAGCGGAGACCAGCGTGAGCGCATGCTCCATCCCCTCCTGAAGTCGTTCAGCGAGCTGGGAGCGGGAGACGAGCTGTGCGCGAGGACGAGGAATATGGAGCTTGGTGGCAAGCAACGGAGTATGATACATACTCGCCATTTCCCGCGTGAGGTCGAGCGACACCGTGCTCTCACCGGCCGCCAGTTCATAGACCTGCCGGGGAGAGGACCAGGCCAACTGGTGGATGGTAGGTTTCTCCATTGCTCTTTCCTTGTCTCGCACGGATGGGTCTTGTTATACAGCAGACGCCTACGCAGCAGCTTCACTAAGCACATCTTACATCACGTGGGGAAATGACGCAAGATCTGCTCAACCGCAGTACAGAACGTCGCGACTCCATCTTCCTGTAAGAGGCTGCGTGTAAAGGCTTCAGGAGCTATGCGCATCCCACACCTGATCGAGTTGTGGGGCGTAGAACAAAATCGCCCGTTTGTACGGGTGAATGGTCTCATCATGAGGTGGTTTCGGCAAGATTGGTCAAAAGAAGTTCCATCGCCTCCTGATAACGGTGGAGGTTGTACAGCCGTCTTTCATCACTCTCATCTGTTCACGTTCTCTTTCCCTCTCCTCACCTGCCTGCGTTTGCTCTCGGCTTCGGCGGAGAGTGATTGTGACGATGAGCAACGCGATGAGCATACTCATCACTCCTACCCAGGCCAGTTGCGTGACCGTGAACCAGCGGAGGGCCAGACCACCCACAGCAGCACCGCCAGCAATCCCCAGATAGAGGGCGGAGTTATTGAGCGCCAGAATCACATTGGCGTGCGCTGGTGCGATGTTCAACAAACGCTGTTGTTGCGGGATAAAAAGCAGAGC
>JBKPBA010000069.1:0-4996 GCA_046726675.1 Chloroflexota bacterium | reverse complement strand
AGCCCATGCTGCTCCAGGCCGCTCCTTGCGCAATACGATCTTATCTCGTTGACTCGCGACCTGACAACGGACAGGTTAGTAAGCCGCGAAGCTACAATGTGGCGCTATCATGAACTGCTACCAATACGTCAAGAACGTCATGTGCTAACCCTGGGAGAAGGCATGACGCCTTTATTATCAGCACCACGCCTGGCTCCGCAAGGACTTGAGAGCGAAGCTCGCTTGCTGGTAAAAGATGAAGGGCAAAACCCGACTGGTAGTTTCAAGGCACGAGGAATGGCAGTCGCCGTCTCCCGCGCTCTTGAACTAGGAGCAGAGGGTGTAGTAATACCTACAGCAGGGAATGCCGGGGCTGCTCTGGCTGCATATGCCGCACGCGCACGGCTTCCAGCATATGTCGTTGCTCCACAAGACGCACCTGAATCGTGTATACAACAGGCTCGTCTCTACGGCGCAGAAGTAGAGCTTATCCCAGGGCTGATTAGCGACGCTGGCCAGGTCTCCACCAATGTATCCAGACAGCATGGTTGGTTCAACATCGCAACGTTGCAGGAACCCTACCGCGCCGAAGGCAAAAAAATGATGGGCCTGGAACTGGCTGAACAGCTTGGCTGGCGCCTGCCCGATGCTATTATCTATCCAGCCGGTGGAGGTACAGGCATTGTGGGTATGTGGAAAGCATTTGCCGAACTACATCAACTGGGGTGGCTTACATCTAACCGCCTGCCAAAGATGATTATTGTACAGGCTGAAGGATGTGCCCCGCTGGTTCGTGCCTTTCACAAAGGCCTGGAGGAAGCGGAACCATGGCCTGCACAAACAGCGCACACAAAGGCAGCAGGTCTGCGTGTACCCTCAGCAATTGGTGATCGGCTTATACTGCAAGCAGTGCGTGAAAGCGGCGGAACAGCCTTAACCGTCAGTGATGATGCTATGACAAAGATGGTACATTATACTGCGCAGAAGGAAGGTATGTTAATCTCTCTAGAAGCAGCAGCAACGGTTGCTGCCTATCACGACTTGCTCGCAAGCCATTTTTTAGAACCAGGTGATGAAACCGTTCTTTTCTTTACAGGCAATGGTTTATCAGAGATAGGAAATTACTCTTATTAGGAGTGCAGAGGACGAAGTCCTTTGCCGGGGATCGGGGCCCGCGCATCTGGGGGATGCAACAGCGGTCTCCCGAAAAACCCCTTTTTCCTCTTTTCGCCGCAGGCGCAGGAGAGAGGGGTAGAGACTCACTTCTCAAAACCCCGCTAAAACTGTTAAATGTATTACTGCATTGGTTGTACAAATATGTTATGCTAAACAAGGAAAATATCATATGGCTATACGTTTTAATAACACTTTAATGAAAAGATAAGGTCAATGTAACCAATGGACACCTCTATCCGTCTCTACAATTCGAATAGCAGATTGCACTCAATCCTGGATGCGAAACAATCAGGCCGTCCAACTGCACCCTTATTGCATGAAGAGGATAGTCTCACTGAAACAGCGTCCGTTGATGAGGAAGAAAGAGCAACCGATACCATTTCTCAGCAGTCTGCAAATGTTGTAGATGTTTTACAAGAGCAAGCGCAGCGGGTAGACGTGGCAGACTTTGAAACGATTTTTCTTCGTTTTCAAGGGCCTATCACAAATTTCATCTACCATATGATCGGCAATCGTGAACAGGCTTGTGACCTTGCGCAGGATGTATTTGTAAAGGCTTACAAAGCCTTGCTTGGGGGAACGGTAGTACAGCCGGGAGCCTTATCCGCCTGGCTTTATCGTATTGCCGCCAACACAACTACAGACACGCTACGCAGGCGTCGTTTAATCTCATGGTTACCTATGTCGCTGTTCAATGAAGATCGTGGAATAGGAGCAGGAGTCCTTTCCGATTCAGGTGGCGCTGCCTCTGATGGCTTCAACTCAAACAATGATGACGGATTCAACGATGGACGCAGCAGTTCCATTAGTTCGCTCTTTGAACGTGGAAGCTACGATGGTGGGCGATTCGAAAATCGTGTTGCCGATCGTGAAATTGTTCAGCGCATCTTTAGAGAGTTGCCACCCAAGTATGCTGTCTGTCTTTGGCTATACGAAAATGATGGCCTTTCTTGCGCTCAGATTGCAGAAACTCTAAATATCAGTGCATCAGCCGTGAAAATGCGTTTGATGCGCGCACGGGAACGCTTTATTACCTTGTACAAACAAGAGGTTGGTGATCAGTGAATTGCAGTCAAGCACGGGCAATGATGACCGCATATCGCGAATTAAAAAATGGAGATGTTGAAACCATCGAGTTGGATGTTCACCTCGAAGGGTGCGCTTCCTGCCGGCAAGAGCTTGCGCGCCAAATGTTTGTCGGTGAACAACTACGCTCTTTACCCACGGTTGAACCTCTACCCGATATGCACTCAAAACTCATGCACACATTGGCAAAAGAGCAGCTAGAGTTCATACGCCACTCTGCGCCCGGAACAGTTGTTACCCCAGAATTTCTTAAGCCTTATCTTCTTGTACACGCTCAATCAACTCAAGTGTCAAACCTGGCTGCCGCATTTTCATCTGCTGAAACTGGCCCGCTCCCTATCATTCAAGCTAAACGCAAACCCCGTCATCGCCCGCATATAAGCCATTTTGCAGTTCTTGGCATGGCAGCTATGTTTCTAATGGTGCTAATGATGGGTGGATTAACTTCGCTGCTTCTAATGGCACATAACAACCCACAGGTAGCAAAAACCAGCAATATAGCAAATACTGTGAACCTGCCAGCTATTGTTGAACAAGCAAAATATACAACCATTACACCGTATCAGCATGTAGCTAGCGCCGTAGCTGATCACGAGTATATCTATTATACTGCCTATGGAGACGGGTTAAATAGTCCCTGGATGCTCGAACGATTGGACCGCACAACCAATATCAGTACTCCTTTGCTTCCTTCAGAGAGCACCAATGCGCTCATTTTATTAGGAAGTGATCATGGCTCATTGGTATGGTTGCAATACAATGGACTTAAACTAAAACCGCATAGTAAGGTGTCCAGACTTGACTCGCATCCCTATGCGAGCCTCTGGAGCCTGCATTACCTTACCTTAAAGCAACAACAGCAAATAGTGTCAGGTATCCCTACCGATTCAGAGATAATTCTTAATGGCACATTCGATCAAGATACTGCTCCCAGTTGGGTAAAAACCCCCATACAAGGCATCTGGTTTTTGCAAAACTCGCTTCTCGTCGCGATGACTGATAGCAAAGGCATTTCTCATCTCCTCAGCTATCAATTGGACACATTTGGAAAACTTGTAGCGAAAGAAATTGCAACAACAGTCCCTGGCCATGTCTTAACCTCACCGACAGCTAACAGAGACGGTACACAGATTTATTGGTCGGAGGAATGGCTTTCTAAGGATGGCACATTAAATAGCAATATCTGGACACAGCAAGTAGTTGAAGACACTCGCCCAACCCATGGACCATGGGCACCTCATACTATCACTGTGAAGCAATTATTCACTTCAGATGGCATGTCATTCCGTCCACAGATAGCTAACAATACCTTGTTCATGCTTAGCACTGCCAGGCAGAGCAACTCAACCCGGGCAACATCTACACCAACCGAGACTGCTACCCCTGCAGCCTCACCCTCACCAAATGCTAACGCCATTGCAAGGACAGTTACAAGTATATCTGCAGCGCCGCTCGATACATCGGTTCGAGGTACAATCCTCATGTTACCGCTCAATGGTGATCCTGAAATCCAACCAACAGCAATGAACACCACTGGCCTGGCATCTTCCTTACAAGTCGGCACGAACTTTGCTCTCTGGCAAGGAGACAAGGGCTTCGAAATGTATGACGTTTCACAAAGGACCGATGTGAGTGTCGGTACGATATTTGATGGTTCCACTTTCCTGGCCGTTAATGGAAGTAGTGCGGTCTGGATGTTAAACAACGCCTCCAACACCACCAATAACACTGGTCCATCTATTACTTTTATGGCATTTAACTGGCCTGCGAAGTGATATTTTAGCACCCCAGGAGTTTCGCGATTAGCATACGCTGCACCTCGCTAGTACCCTCACCAATCTCATTGACTTTTACACTACGCCAGTAGCGTGACACCGGATACTCGTCTATAAATCCATATCCACCATGGATTTGTACCGCCTGGTCTGCTGCGCGCTTGGCTGTTTCTGAGGCAAACAGTTTCGCTATCGACGCTTCTCGCGTATATGGCTTACCCTGCATATACAACCATGCAGCCTTATAGTACATTAAACGCGCCAGCTCTATCTCTGTATCCATATCGGCGAGTTTGAACTGTATGGCCTGAAACTTGCTAAGCTGCTTCCCAAATTGCTTCCGTTCTTTAGCATAGCTCAGAGCTTCGTCCAAACACGCCTGAGCCAATCCAACCGAGAGAGCAGCAATAGCCACACGTCCAGCGTCGAGAATTTGCATAAACTGCTTAAAACCATCTCCACGTTCACCAAGAATATTTCCTTCCGGAACAATACAATCCTCGAATGTCAAAGGGCGTGTATCCGAAGCCTTCCATCCCATTTTTTTATAGGCATTGCCTATGATATAACCAGGGGTACCTTTCGGAACAATGATATTCGTGATCTCGTTGCGCCCATCATGCTGCTGTCCGGTCACCGCGGTGATAGTGACTCCACCAGTCATGTCAGTGCCAGCATTGGTGATGAAGTTCTTTGATCCATTTATATGCCAGGAACCATCGCGTAGCACAGCACGTGTCTGAGTACCACCAGAATCAGAACCAGCCTCAGGTTCAGTCAAGCCGAACGCCCATAACTGCTCACCCCGGGCCAGCGGCGTTAGATAATGTTCTTTCTGCTCTTTACTCCCAAAGAGATAGAAAGGGCTGGCTCCAAGCGAGGTATGCGCCTCCATTGTGATACCAATTGAGACATCGCCACGCGAGATTTCTTCGATGGCAAGACAGTAAGAAAGGAAATCTGCGCCTGCTCCCCCATAT
>JBKPBA010000068.1:0-10094 GCA_046726675.1 Chloroflexota bacterium | reverse complement strand
GTTCAGCGCTCAGTCCGTATGACCCAGCCACTCAAGCCACAATCTATTGCCCGCCCTAACCAGGATGTTTCACTAGAAGATCCCCATGCACAAACACCCACGCCACAATTGGTCAGGCACGAACAGGTACTACAGAATACGGCAGTAAATACCTGCCCTATTTGCAAAGGCGCAGGGTATTTGCGCGCCGATGTTCCCTATGGACATCCCAGTTTTGGTAAACCTATCGCTTGTGAATGTAAAGAGGCTGAACGCAAGGCTAAAAGGCGGCGTCAATTGCAAGAAATGTCCGATCTTGGCGCATTTTATGACAAGAGCTTTAGAAATTTTGATACACGTGTACCTGGTATACAAGAAGCTTATAGTTGTGCGTGTGAGTTTGCGCAAGACCCTAATGGTTGGCTTCTCTTGATAGGACCGAACGGAAGTGGAAAGACACATCTCGCAGCCGCGATCGCTAATAAGAGTCTCGAAGATGGCGCACTTGTGCTCTTCGCGACAGTTCCTGACTTGCTCGACCATCTGCGAGCTGCTTTCGCACCCACCTCAAACGAGGTCTACGATCAACTTTTTTCACGCATGCGTGAGGCAGAAGTGCTCGTTCTCGATGACCTTGGTGCGCAGCAAAGCTCTCCCTGGGCTAACGAGAAACTCTTCCAATTACTTAATTACCGCTACAATTCTCGTTTCCCAACCGTCATCACCGCCAACTCCAGGGGATTGCAGGGAATCGATGAGCGCATCCGCTCACGTTTGACGGATGCGAGCCTGGTGACAACAGTCATTATGGACCGCGCAAAGGACTATCGTCCAAATAATCCCAGAAGAGTCCAACAATTTTAGCAGACTTTCCTCGAGAGTGCTAAATTAGTGCCTGTAATTCTTGCGTTTGCATGTTACAGGTGCTATCATTATGTTACGTGGCCTTGCAAAAGCAAGGATCCTCTGCACATTTCGTCTCTGCCGATAGTCAAACTCTTCCAGTATGTATGGAAGAGGGATAGATCGTTTCGGATATTAAAAGGAGTAAAGATGGGTAGCATTTTTAACCCAAATGATCCAAAGTGGATCAAAGAAACACGTGAAGTAATGGAACCCAAAGGGATAATCGTTCCTAATGTTATCGAGCAGACGCCTCGTGGCGAGCGTGGTATGGACATCTATTCGCGCTTGCTTAAAGAACGCATCATCTTTATTGGCACGCCAATCGATGACCATGTTGCAAATCTTACGGTGGCTCAATTGCTTTTCCTCCAGAGTGAGGATGCAACCAAGGATATTAACCTGTACATCAACTCTCCTGGTGGGGTGATTTATGCTGGTCTGGCTATCTACGATACTATGCAGTGGGTCAAGCCGGATGTTTCGACAGTATGTGTAGGTATGGCGATGAGCATGGGCGCGGTGCTCCTGGCCGCAGGTGCGAAAGGCAAGCGCTTCTGCCTTCCTAACTCTACAGTACTTATTCACCAGCCTCTTGGTGGAGCAGAAGGTCAGGCCGCTGACATTGAAATCACTGCTCGTGAAATCTTGCGTTTGCGCAGCAGCATCTATGATATTCTCGCATATCATACTGGCCAGACACGAGAACGTATCATGCAGGATGCAGACCGTAACTACTTCCTCACCGCTCCACAATCTGTCGAGTATGGCCTTGTGGATGAGGTACTTTCTCAAGAAGAGGCCAGTTCGCGGTAAATGTAAGTTTTGAAGTTCAGGATGGGTTTCAGTTTGGCTTGAATGCCCATGAAACCCATCTTGAACTTCAATTCATGCTATATTGCATTCCACCTGTTTTGCTCATTGAGCATCTGTTTCACTGATTGAACCTACTCACTAAGGCAGGTGTACAGTGACGCCCCGCTTGCGTAAATGGCTGTTTGAGACACTCTATAAGAATAAATATCTCTATCGCTGCGCCAGTACCGTCCCCTTTGCCGGCCAATGGCGCGTATGGCAGCGCCTGGTACTGTCACGTTTACATGGTCATTATGTGTTGGAACTAGGTTGTGGGTTAGGTGACTTACTGGCAGATATGAGCGAAGCAGGATACGTTTGCTATGCTGTCGAACATTCTCCTCAAATGGTTGAGGCGGCTCGCGAAACTCTTCAACGTCGTAGGCTACATAAAAAAGCCACTGTAATCCAGGGTTCGGCGCAGCATTTACCGTTTTCAAATGGGTCATTTGATACTGTTGTGAGTACGTTTCCCTCCGAATATATTTATGATCCCGATACTATTGCCGAGGTTGAACGGGTCTTACGTCCTGGTGGGCGTTTGATCGTGGTGGAAGGCGCAAATCTCTTGCCAATTGGATTCCTTCAGCCTTTTTTAGTTCTTATACAAACGCTGGTATATGGACCAGCATCCGTCTTTGGTCCGCGCAAACACCGCAATCTAGATGAAGAGATTGCTCGTAATCGAAGTGCTCATTATCCGAAAAAGAACATAGTGCAAAGCGGCAAGGAAATGGGGGCAGGAATTACAACCGAAGTGCTATCTGATGCATGGTTTGGTCAGCATATTCCTCTGGAATATCATGGACTAAACCGTCGTTCTGAACGGGTGCTGAGCCGCAGATGGGAAGTCTATTTGACCATTGGGGAAAAGCAATAATCAGGTTTATGCTTGCTTTTCCGAGGGTTCGCGCTGGATGCTCTTCCAGCAACTATCACAATAACCTGACGCAACAAGGTCAAGTGTCAAATTATAAAAATGATATTGCTCTTGCAATTGTTCGTTTAAATTGCCTAATAACGAGTTATCAAGATGAATTATGGCTCGACAGTTCCGGCAAACAAGGTGATGGTGAGCTTTTCCCTCTGCTGCCTCGTAATGAGGTTGTTCCCCAGGTAGATGGTTTTCTCGTACTAACCCCAGTTCTCTCAGTAGTTCCAGTGTGCGGTAGATCGTCGAGAGGCTCACATAAGGATTGCGTTTTTGGACACGATCCGTAATCTGGTCAATACTCAGGTGTTCTTCTGCTTCCTGAATAACACTCAAAATCATGAAACGTTGCGGCGTCAGCCGATAACCCCGCTTACGAAGCGTCTCATTGCTCGAATTCACATAATGGTGCATCCTCAACCCCTATTCATTGCTATCATTTTGTAACCATATCCTAACATTGCTTTGGTGGAGGCGTCAACTTATACAACAATGAAGCAATTCGACGTTGATTTCTCATAGAAAGAAGCTTACCGTAAGGACTTGCGGTTGTTTGCAGATTGGATACAATAGTTACATAGGGTCATTTTGACCCCAGAAAGTAGAAATCTATGGTTCGCTGGGAACATCGATACCTATTGGGCACTATGGTATTTACTATCACAGGTGATGTTGTGCGAGATTTTGACGAAGAATACGAGGCGTGGAGTTGGCTGGAGCAGGAAGGTTGGGGTCTTGTTGCTATTGAACCGCCTGATCCCGTGCGCCCAGGCGCGTGTAAGTACTACTTCAAGCGTCAGTACTTGCAATCGCCAACACGAATAACAGGTGCTCAACCTGTATCTGCTTCTTTACATAAAGGGAAGAGATAAATGACTGTTCAAGACTTCTGGCGTTCTTCACTCGATCCAGAGCGAGTCATGAACGTGCATGTGACTTCCTGGAAGGAACATGTACAGAAACAGCGCGAAGATCACGTAACTGTTGAAGAACCTTTTGAAGTGCGTCTTAACCATCGAAGCCTGGCCGTCATTATGCGTACCCCTGGTCATGATCGTGAATTAGCGATGGGCTTTCTCTTCACGGAAAGAGTGATTCACCAGGCAGACGATGTACATAGCATTGAAGATGCTATGGATGGTGATGGTTTACCTCTTGCAAACGTTGTCGATGTAATTTTGCATCCAGGTGAGAAGCAAGACTCATTAAAACAGGCAGATAATTCCGAGCGTCATACGGCTTTTGAGCGTCATTTCGCTGTCTCTGCAAGTTGTGGACTGTGTGGTAAAAACAGCATCGATGACTTGATGCTCACTGTCCCTTCATTGGAAGTAGAGGATCTGCGCATTTCTGCTTCCTGTATCTATGAACTAACGAGACAGTTACGTATAAGACAGGATGTTTTTACTCATACAGGGGGTCTGCACGCCGCAGGACTGTTCACTTCAACTGGTGAACTCTGTCTTCTTCGGGAAGATGTAGGCCGTCATAACGCTGTTGATAAAATCATCGGGCATGGTCTCTTACACAATACTCTCCCATATTCCAGGCATATTCTGATGGTCAGTGGACGTACTTCCTACGAAATCATCCAGAAAGCATTGTTTGCCCGCATTCCCTGTATTGCAGCCATCTCCGCCCCGTCAAGTCTGGCTGTTGAACTGGCACATCAAGGTGGAATTACACTCATAGGTTTTTTGCGGGATCATGCAATGAATGTATATACGCATCCCGAGCGGATCATCTAGGGTACTCTGCTAGGTTAACTTTCCTGGAACTACACCGAGAAATGAAAAAACTTGCTGTGTGAACTTGCTGTAGGTTGAGTCGTCGCTAATAATTTCAGTGAGGTTAAAGTACTCAGAAATTGTTTGATCCTGAGCTATTCGACTATATACTTCTGAAGTGATACAGCTTGCAACAAAAATTGTCTTTGCTGTAGGTGTATTCCGAAGTGTTGCTTCAAAAGATTTTTTTGCTGCACCATAACGTTCGAGTGCTCCAGCAGGGTCATTACCACCTTTGACTTCAATTACACCTAGTGTAATTCCCTGTTTCCCAACAAGAGAAATATCCGGCTCACTTGAGAAAAGGATTGAAGTTTGATTATTTAACAGGATGCCTCGATAATGTCCAATATTTCCCAATAGATCTTCTATCTTTTCAGTGCTGTACGCCTCTACCCCCGTCCCATTTCGAGGGATTAACGCGGAGAGAAGATCTCGTTCCACTGTTTCTTTGACTAAAAGTCGCTGAACCACTTTTTCGGCCTCTTCCCCAATTGCATTACGCCATGCTCCATCAATTTGTGCACCTGTGGATATAAGTAAGAGTCCTTCTAATTCTTGCTCTGTGAATGTTTGTATGGAGCTGTCAATGATCAAGGAAATGTGTACGTTAAACAGTCGAGCTAATGAAAAGATCTGAGGATCACCAAGCGATCGACCATTATTTTTCTCAGATTCGTACCCTGCAACATTTATAGTGGTTAGATACTTCACTGATTTTTGAGATAAAGCTGCGATGTTCCTGTAATAAGCTAACAAAGTGGGATATTCTCGTAGCAGCTTGGGATGACAAAAAACCTGGATCAATTTTAGGTTTGGATGTTTGTCGATGTAAGTGAAAGCGTCTTCGCTAATACCCCAATTCGCTCTGTGGTCCCAGTTGTAGAGACCTTCTATTGTGGACAAACGTGCGATCATGGAAGGGAAAGCTAGCACATCGTATTCTTTCATTTTGCGATAAAAGAAAGTAGATCGTAAGCGATAGCTGATTTGATGTGCTTCAGCTAGTAGACGAGCTTGTGCATTATTCTCTGTCCTCGCATTTGCCATATCAACCTCGTTTCTCCCATACATAAACACACTTGCGCAACTCTGAGCGCCCATGATTCCCCATTTGTTGGCTACTGTTTCCTTTCCCGCGATCGAGTATCCAAATATGTCGTGTTGTTAGACCAAAAGTCTCAGCAATATCTGAAAGGATGAGGTCAACTGGAACTTCTTCGCCAGCATAGCGGACATTATCGTTTACCATGACAATGAGACCGCCAGGCTTGAGACTACGAGCAAGCTCATAGATAACGAAACTCATCTCGTAGAAATAATTATGAACCATTCTGGAGATATTTTGGTTGTTCAGCTTTCCCTGCTCGCGATAGGATTCAAGAAGAGCAAGTATCTCTTGTAGCGCTTCTTGTTTTTGGAAGGTGATATCAATAAGATGAAACTCTTGTTCTTTCTCCAAATGGGTATAGATTGTTTCTAACTTAGCTCTCTTATCTTTGTTTTCTACAGTGCAAGAGAGCATTGTTTGTCGCAAATGTTTGACCTTCTCATCATCAGCACCTAAGTAGACCAATTCAAGAGCGTAGGTGCGTGTGTAGTCATAACGATTTGCATATGGTGGTGAGGTGAGTACAAAATCAATAGAGTTCGTCTTTAATGTAGGAAGGATTTCGAGACATGAACCCTCATAAAGCTCACATTCCGCGTTTGTAATCCGCGGGAGTGAACTATCAGTAAACAGGTCTTGTTGAATAGGTCTGGCTTCGAGATCGGTAACTATCTGTCGTAGTTTCTCGTCAACTGCTTCACGAAATGTGGGTATATAACCCTTGTTGAAAGGCTTCTTGCCTTGGGAACGCCCTGAACGCGCATCCCAGCGTAAATACTGACCATCCTTTCGAGTATAGCTGATAGCTTCGAGAATACAAAATGCTGCGTAAAGAAGTAGGGCTCGGATGTCTTCATCAGCTACGAAGCGATGGCAGTAGGCTATATAACCAACAAGCTGCTGCTCTTCTAATGGCGGAAATGCTCCACGAGTGATAGTAACATGCTTGAGGGCATAATTTTCATCATAATAATCAATGAAGTTTTGACACTTCAATTCGGCAATAACTTCTCGGAACTTTTGAGACTTGATGCTTTGAGCTATGAAGCGGGCACGGGTTGCATAAATGCCAACTGGAAGCACCTCGATTCCCTTAGTCTTCCACTTCAAGGTGCTAGCTGCGAATAGAGCTGAGCCTGCACCTGAAAAAGGGTCAAGTAGTATACCTGGCTGACGTTTAAAATGATGCAAGATATAAGTAACAAGCGGTTCCGAAAATCCCTCTTTGTATTTAAACCAATTGTAAATCGCAACACTTTTATTTGCCTGAAAACTTACCAATGTGCGGCTTAAAGCACGATTGACAGAAATTTTTGGTTTGAACTTCTCATATAGAGCTTCTCTTTTTGCTGAAGAAGAGCTTATGTGTGAAGCATAATTGGGAATATAAAGAGTGCTTATGACATCCTCAATCATTGAACCCCCCTAACTAGATGTGTTTTGTCTCATTCCTATCAGGTAATAAACCCATAATCTAAACAAGAGAACACAGGTTGTCGTATATTCTAACGCGTTATCGCAATGTTTTACAACAAGTTACTGAGTATTATCGCCAGATTGGTACTCGTCTATCACTATTCTAATACAGCGTTTTTTTGATTTTTAGGAAATCGGATATCCACCCTTTCTTGTAGAGAAGTTCGTCGGTCAATAATGATTGATTTTTAGTCTAGTTCTCTCTATCAAGAACTTATTCCCTATAATGTATCAAGTTCTGCCCTACTTGCGACTCACTAATTCCTCCTGTATAATCCGCGTATGCAGAACGATACAATTGCAGCGATTGGCACACCACCGGGTTATGGTGGCATCGGGGTGATCCGAGTAAGTGGACCGGAAGCATTTTTACTGGTGCTACCACTATTACAGCGGCCAGATAAGCAGACAGACTTGCCACCGTCGCACCTGCTGACCTACGGGCATATTGTTGATCCTACTTCGCTCGAGGTGTTAGACGAGGTGTTGGTCGCATTTATGCATGCTCCGCATACCTATACTTGTGAAGATGTCGTTGAGATCCAGGGGCATGGTGGTCCTCTAATTCTTCAACGTATTTTAAACCTCGTGCTGGCGCAAGGCGCTCGCATGGCTAATCCAGGAGAATTCACACTACGAGCGTTCCTGAATGGACGGTTGGATCTTGCGCAAGCCGAAGCGGTTATGGACCTGATCAGTGCACAAACAGAAGCAGGACAACGCCTGGCAATGCAGCAGCTTCGTGGTCGCATCTCTGAGCAGATTCAGGACGCTCGCCATGCTGTGCTAGGCATTATTGCGCGTATCGAAGCCAGCATTGACTTCCCCGAAGAAGATGTCCCGACGCCACAAGCTGAAGAACTGCAATCGCTTGTTCAGGCAGCACAGCAAAAAGTAGCTGCTTTACTTATAGGTTCCGAGCAGGGACGTCTCTACCGGCAAGGATTACGTACCGCGATTATCGGTCGGCCAAATGTAGGTAAATCCAGCTTACTCAACGCATTATTACGCACAGATCGCGCTATAGTTACACCTGTTGCCGGAACAACACGTGATACAGTGGAGGAGGTAGCCAATTTGCGTGGCATTCCACTTCATCTCATCGATACTGCTGGGATTACACCAAGTAACGATCCAGTCGAGCAAATTGGAATACAGCGCAGCCGATCCGCCGCCGAAAGTGCAGATGTAATATTGCTCGTTTTTGATGGCTCCGAGCAACTAACTGAACAGGATCTACGTGTTTCAGGAGAGCTACGAACAATGGGCTTTGGTGGGAAAAATGGGACCAACTATGAGCAAGTTGGAGTTGAAGTGTCATCGAGACACAGCAGGGCAATGATTATAGTAGTAAATAAAGCTGATTGCCCACAGCAATTAGAGGTCTGTGAGTTACAAACTATGTGGCCTGGCGTCCCAGTAGTATCAACATCTATGCTCACAGGTGAAGGATTGCCGGATCTAGAGCAGGCAATTGCCGACCTTGTTCTGGTTGGCAGGACATTGTATGGTGAGAGTGCTTTGATTACCAGTGCCCGGCACCAGGAAGCTTTACGTCGTGCTGCTGAGAATCTGCGCGCTTCCTCAATCTCACTTGAACAGGGATTGCCACTAGATTTTGTCTCTATTGACCTACAAGCTGCTTATGATGCACTTGGGGAGGTAACTGGAGAAACGGCAAGTGACGATTTGCTGGATAGAATTTTCAGCGAGTTTTGTATAGGGAAATGAGATAGCAGGCAAGAATGTTTAAGTGGAGTATACAAGGTAAAAAGTCCAAAATTCGATTTTTGTAATTTTACAAAAATCCTGTCAAAAAACACTTGACATGGGATAGGTAGTGTGTCATAATACCTCTGTCGCTAACAACGATGGGTAAGTAACTTCTATTAAGCAAACCTCGTAAAGGGTTTCTCCTTAGAAATTTGATCCCAGGATCTTCTCTACTTTTGAAGTGAAGTTGTTCCTGGGTTCGTTTATCTGTCTCTAAAAGGCGGCAAAGAAGCGAGCAAGACTTGCTTCCGGTAGTACCCTGACAATTGAAGAGTGGAAAGCAGAACAGCAACTGGAGCGACGTGAAGGCGTCCACACCAGTTCCTGTCAAACATGAGGCTTGTGTTCGGGAGCGAACACGAGCATGAATCTGCGAACAGCCAAGTGCAACATATGATAGCTTGGCCTGGATCGCAACTCAAATACCGAGGACATGACTAAGCCACCTGCGCGCTGCTTGCGCACGGGTGGGAGCATAGACCACGGATGGCGAGTTTGATCCTGGCTCAGGATAAACGCTGGCGGCGTGCCTAACACATGCAAGTCGAACGCTCTCTGCCCACTTCGGTGGGCAGAGGGAGTGGCGGACGGGTGAGTAACACATGGGTGACCTGGCCCACAGTGAGGGATACCGGCGAGAAATCGCCGACAAGCCCGCATAGGCTCGTTCTGGTAGAGCGGAGCGAGCAAAGCCAGCTGCGCGAGAGCGCAGCAGGCGCTGAGGGATGGGCCTGTGGCCGATTAGCTAGTTGGTGGGGTAAGAGCCTACCAAGGCGACGATCGGTAGCTGGTCTGAGAGGATGGACAGCCACACTGGGATTGAGAACGGCCCAGACTCCTACGGGGGGCAGCAGTGAGGAATTTTCCGCAATGGGGGCAACCCTGACGGAGCAACGCCGCGTGCAGGAAGACGCGTTTCGGCGTGTAAACTGCTTTTCGGTGGGACGAGGAAGGACGGTACCACCGGAAGAAGCCCCGGCTCACTACGTGCCAGCAGCCGCGGTAATACGTAGGGGGCGAGCGTTGTCCGGAGTTACTGGGCGTAAAGGGCATGCAGGCGGTCGTGTGCGTGTGCGGTGACAGTGGGTGGCTTAACTACCCGAGCATGGCACAAACGGTGCGACTTGAGGGCGCGAGAGGGACACGGAATTCCGGGTGGAGTGGTGAAATGCGTAGAGATCCGGAGGAACACCAAAGGCGAAGGCAGTGTCCTGGCGCGTACCTGACGCTGAGGTGCGAAAGCTAGGGGAGCGAACGGGATTAGATACCCCGGTAGTCC
>JBKPBA010000067.1:0-4762 GCA_046726675.1 Chloroflexota bacterium | reverse complement strand
GTGTGACCGAACTTGAAATTGCCGAATTCGGGATGCCCATAAGCTTCCCATCCGTGAGGATTCGTGCTTAAGGCAGCAATATCAGACCAACCGATGGCCTTATTGGGCCAGCCTAGTGCCTGGGCCTCAGGCTTCCACATTGCGATGACTACCGGACTTGTCACGAGTGACGGGGAGTCAGTAGCGCCGGTAGTTACAAGATCGCTGTTGTGTTTCTCTTGCCACAAAGCGTTGATGAGAGTCAGCCAAACGCTTCCAGCCGGGCTCCAGATATCAGGCTGAATCGTGCCGCTTACAATTTCCTGCATGGATAATCCTGAACCGATCGGAGTCGCCTTAATGGTGATGGGCCCATCGCATGCAGTCATGTGCAAGCTGTTGAAATTCGACACAACGTCGCTGATCCATGCCTGCTTCTCGCTGCCGTAGTACATCGTGAGCGTTACAGGATTCGAGGAATGTTCAGAACATGTAATGGATCGATTTAAAGCTGTCTGGGTCTCTTTGTTACCCTGGCTCTTATTGATGGTGTACGTATCACTGCTGCATCCAACTAGCAGGCTAAGCAAGAATCCCGTCCACAAAACATAGAAAGTAAAGTGGGCAGTGCGATGCACCTTGTGCGGATGTCGGGAAATCATCTTCCTTCACTCCCTCCTGAGCATTGAAATATACTCTGTACAATCGAGAAACTCTAGCTAACCGCTTTCATGATTCCAACAGTGCTTTTTCAAGCCGCTCAACCCAGGGTGATCGGTGACCCATCATAGTTGATTTTCCATTGCTTAATCAGTTCATTAATCACTGTACTGGTAGGGACCTGTGCCAGCGGTTCGATAACGAGCTTAGGTGTAATATGGTAAGGTGACTGCTGCAAAAACACATTCCCAGGCGCATTGTCCGTGATGCGTACATTGACGTTGGCTGGCCGGAAACCTGTGGCAAGGGCCAGCCGCTGCTGGGGTGCCGCAAGCAGAAAATCACGGAAGATTCGTGCTGCCAGCTGTTGCTCATGCGTCACCCAATTGCCCTGCAAGATAGCAAATGGATGGTCACTCACTATATTGAGGCTGGGGTAGAACAGTTGCAACGGTTGGTGCTGAACTGCCATGGCCGTTTTGTTATTAGTGAGTATCAGGTTTTCATAGGTGGCTATTATATCAAATTCAGGTGGTCCTAGAGGGATCACCACATTTGTGAGAAAAGTACCACTGCTGCGGCCAAAAGCAGAGACTGCACCCTCAATGTCATTGAAGTAGCTCAAGAATTGAGGGGTGTCTATTTGCTGGACCGTCAGTTCTCGCTGCTCTTTGTAGAAGGAGTATGCAAGAAGGGTGATGGCGAGGAGGCCGCTGTTGGATTTGTCTGGACGAGTATGTCCAAATTTGACAGGTCCCCATGTCGACTGCCCGCCGATGTTTGCCCAGTTGCTGAGCTTCAGTGCATCGTGAATGCTCGGCCAGTCGATGCTAGCATAATATCTCAGTAATACTTCGGAGCGGTCCTGCCATGCTGCGAACACCAATGGACTGAAGACCAGTTGTTTGGGCTGTAGATCGCCTGAGAGGAGGACAATGTCTTTGCCCGCATGTGCCTGTGCCCATGTTGTATTCAGTTGATTGAGTTCCAGGAAACTTGCTGGGCTCCATATGATCGGTTGGATAGTTCCATTGAGAATCTTTTGTTGCGCGTCTAAGGAGCCTCGCAAGTCTAACTCAATTTGAATAGTCTTATTGCCAAGGGTTGCATTGCTCTGGTGGAATGAATGCACCGCGGCAGTCATCCATGCAACCTTTTCTGTACTACAGGTGAAGAGAATGTTAATGGTATTTGCTGCGCTCCTGCTTATAACCGGTCCTGAGCCTCTATTGGAGAGAAGATACGCAGCAGCTGTACCCCCAAACGCAAGTATACTTGCGGCTCCAAGGCCAGCTGCTAACACATGACGCCTGGAGAGACGTTTCGGCTCAGGTGTAGTAGGCATGGGTGTTCCTGAAGGTCCAGGAGTAGACGGGGGAAGTCCGGGAGGATAAGTAACAGGATGGGATTTCATGTTGGGAAGAGCCATTATGTCTCCCGATCCACCTGATTCAGGAGTCAGCAATGGTGGGATCGGAGTTGGTTTGTGAGATGTCACCGACAACCCCAATGCCGAGTATTTTAGAGGCCCCCCTGGATCCTCTAAAGACATATGGGGACCTGTATCAGGAGATTCTCCTCCTGCGACGAATGAAACCGCACCACTTGACCCGATGGCATAAAACATATCGATAGCGGACTGAAAGCGATCTTTGGGTTGAAGGTTCATTGCCGTGAGAATAATCTGCTCAGTGGCGACGGAGAGACTGGGATTCAGTTCACGTGGCGTTCGAAATACTGCTGCATTTGCCTGGCGCAATGGAACCTCCAGAGGAGTCGTCCCCGTTAAGAGCTTGTAGAGGGTTGCTCCAAGCGCATAAATGTCGGTTCGTGCATCGCTTTGGCCCGCACCATACTGTTCAGGAGCCGCATAACTGCGAGACCCCAGCGTGCGGGTATCTGTTTCCGCTTGCACTTTGAAGATGCGTGCAATGCCAAAATCGATGAGTTTAATTTGCATCTCTTCAGTGATCATAACATTGGAGGGCTTTAAATCGCGAAAGATAATGGGTGGCTGTCGTGTATGCAGGTAATGCAACACATCGCAAAGCTGCAAGGCCCATCTCATCACAAGTGCCTCGCCCAGCGGACCTCCAGTAATTTCTAACTCTCTCTCCAGGGTCGAGCCCTTGATGAACTCCATCACTAAATAGGCTTTGCCATTCTCCTCGAAGAAGTCGAAGACACCTGGCATGTTGGAATGCTTAAGTTGCGCCAGGAGTTCAGCTTCCTGGCGGAAGGATTGGAGAGCCCACGCTTTCTCGTGAGCATCCAGGTAAACATCACTCATCTCTTTGACAGCGACGACACGCCCCGATTGGAAACGAGTGTCTTGAGCCTTGTAGATCGTGCCAAAGCTACCAGTGCCCTCTACGCGAACAACACGATAACGCCGTCCAAGTATGGTTCCAGCTGCTGTAATTTCTGTTGCATTATATGAATCAGGCGTATGTTCCGACTGCAAAGTGTGAACATTGAGCGTGGGGATGGTTTCACTGTACTGGTCTTTGAGCTGCTGGTTATTGAGCAGTGACCCGCAGTTGTGACAATATCCTTGACCTACAGTTGTAGCAGTACCACAATTCAAGCAGGTATGCGTATTTCCTGGCTGTTCCATCTCTTCTTTATGACTCACTTTTCAAAAAAACGCGCTCCAGTGAGTTAGACGATAGGAGCAGTGGTTTTTTGTGCACACGTTTTTTTTGCACTGTTCTTTCTTCTGCGTATACCTGCTTGCGTTACGATTGGTCATCGAACTTACCTATACTGATAACAAGTTCTAAAAATATGGAGGGCGGTATGTTGACGAAGACTCGTATGATCATGGTTCAAGTCACCGAGCAGGAAAAAGCACTGGCGTTTTATTTTTATACGCAGAAACCGGGGTTCGAGAAGCGCAGCGATCAACCCATGGGTTCGAACCAGTGTTAGATTGAAGTGGCTCCGCCAGGGGCATAGACAAGGATTCTATCGTATAAGGTTACTCCTGATGCTCCCGATACTGTCTGCTGAAGCAGCGCAAGCCAGTCGTGTTGGCTACATGCGCCGTGTCATGCATGATGAGATCGCCGAATCAATCGGTTAGATTTTGATGGAGATTCTAGGAACACCGGCTGACATGATTCCGAAAGGGAAAGGGGACAACAGCCTGCCGCGAAAGCGAGCGTAAGGCCAAGTGTTGTTGCTTCAGGCACGCGAGTTCCGAGCAAGAGGGTGAGGCAATCATGCCCTCACCTCAATCACCAAGGATGGAAGCACACGTCCTCTGGCAGAACGCTTGCAGGTAGACACCTTTTTGTACTTGGAATAAAGTGGCCGTTCTGGGTACCCTCGCAAATATGAGTTCATGCACATGGTCAGGGAAGGCAAATGCGCGGCGTAGAAAAAGGGAACATCATGGGGCAGCAAGCAGGCTAGGACAGGCTTTCAGAAACGTTGTGAAAAACTTATTTGAGCCTGTTCCTTCCACCTCCCCGCTGTAGTATCTTTTTGTCCGGAGACTGGACATGTAGACCCCGCCTGCAGTAGAGTACACAAAGCTGGTACAATGATAGCGAAAGAAAGGCTGATTATGTTTCTTATGATGTTGTGTAGATAGCTCCGTGCAACGAGGTCTTCTGCGAAGAAGGAGTGTGCTACAATGGAAGATCGAGAACAAATACAACGAGAGTGTCTTCTGGCAGCTCTGCAATACTTTGATCCGGTCTTGATGGAACTTCAGCTTGATCAGGAAGAGCAGGCTAGCTACACGCATAAATTTTTTGTGATGACGAAGGACGCAAGAGCCATTATTTATCGGCTAAGAGCAGGCCAGTATGCTGTGACCGAGCACATCATACCTGACAGTTCAGCGCACGAGCAGGAAATGAATGGTCCTTTTGAGCTTGTCATTCAAGGTATACCTGATGATATACCATTACCCGTGGATGCTCTCTGTCGCTCTCGACTCCAGCACGCAGTCACTGAGTTGCTTCATAAAACACGTCTGAAGGACCTCAAGATCACAGTCACGACAGCCTCTGGCCTGCTTAATGGGCATGCAGGCTCCGCCCTGGATGCGGAAACAACAGGTCAAACGAGATCGAGTGACGATCCTCCAATTGAGATACGGGCTCTCCAATAT
>JBKPBA010000066.1:0-8801 GCA_046726675.1 Chloroflexota bacterium | reverse complement strand
GATCGAGCCTGCGCCTCTCGGCAAATAGCGCTGTGCAAGTGGGTAAGAAGAATCGCCTGGCAGGCCTGGATAGTGTACCCAACCGACTGCTGGGTGTTCCTCAAGGAAATGAGCTACTTGTAACGCGTTCTGGCAGTGTTGCTTCATGCGTAGCGATAACGTCTCCAACCCTTGTAGCAGCAGAAACGAATTGAATGGGCTGATGCATGGGCCAGTGTCTCGTAACGTCTCGACCCTGGCTTTCATCACAAAAGCAAAGTCGCCAAACGTCTCATAAAAACGCACGCCGTGATAACCCGGGGAAGGGTCAACGATATGCGGGAAAGTGCCGTTATCCCAGGGAAACCTTCCCGATTCGACCAGCACTCCTGCGATAGAAGTACCATGCCCGCCAATGAACTTGGTTGCCGAATGCACTACAATATCGGCTCCATACTCAAGTGGTCGGCACAGGTAGGGAGTTGCGAAGGTATTATCGATAACCAGGGGCACTCCAGCTTCGTGTGCTATGTCAGCAACGGCACGGATATCCAGCACATCACCACGTGGATTGCCTATTGTCTCACCATAAAGTGCACGTGTGCGCGGCGTCAGAGCGCGTCGATAGTTCTGCGGGTCAGTGCTATCAACAAAAATGGTGTTGATACCCCAGGTACGCAGCGTCAGGTCGAATTGTGTGTGCGTGCCACCATACAGGCTGCTCGATGAGACAATTTCATCACCGGGTCGCAGCAAGGTCATCATGGTTACCATTTGCGCAGCCATGCCCGAAGCAGTTGCCAGTGCCCCAGTTCCGCCTTCAAGAGCCGCTATACGCTCCTCAAAAGCAGCGTTGGTGGGATTCATGATGCGCGTGTAGATATTACCGAAACGTTGCAAGGCAAAGAGATGTGCAGCATGGTCGGTATCTTCAAAGATAAAAGAGGTTGTTTGATAAATAGGTACAGCCCGCGCGCCTGTGGTAGGTTCAGGTCGCTGCCCTGCATGTATCGATAAGGTATCAAATCCGAAGACATGATCGCTATCTATTTCTGGCATGGTGTTTTTGCTCCTCTCCAGGGTGCCTATTCTTATCTACATCCACATCCTATCATAATAAAGAATCTCCTGACAGCAAGCCCTCAATTGTGCTACACTTTCATATGGGTTCATGTGGGAGGCATCCCCTAACGGATGACCTCGGTCGCGGCTTTGCAGTTTTTCTTGCATTCGCCAGCAAATGCCTCTATGGTCACCTTTAATGGTGCAATTTACGATCAAAATATCTCAGACGAAAATTGGAGTTGTGCATGACACAAATTATTGACAGGAAGACCGAATACACTACTGCCGGTAAGCGAACACGCCGGCAGGATGGTTACGATAAGTTGGTAGGTCGAACACGTTATGCCGGTGACCTGGCTTTCGCGGGTTTATTACATGCAAGGTTGGTACTCAGTCCTTATGCTCACGCACGTATAGTCAATATCGATACTTCAGCAGCATTGGAAATTCCAGGTGTAAAAGCTGTTTATACCAGTCAGACGCTTGGTATGTCGAATCCGGAAGCTAGTTCACGTGCGCAATCTCCCCTTGCGTCAAAAGAAGTGCTCTGGTGTGGCCATCCCGTTGCAATCGTACTGGCCGTAACTGAAGCCGCAGCCGAAGATGGTGTGGCTGCAGTTGATGTCGAATATGAGCCTCTGGACGTTGTTATGGACCCGGTCGCTGCTATGCGCCCCGGCGCTCCACTCGCGCGAATCTTCGTAAAGGAAACCTCCTCGGAGATAGCGGGTGGCGGCGCTCATGCCGCCGTCTCCGAGGATCAAGTAGCGGAGGTCGACCAGGAAGAGTTTTCACAAAATGTGAGTGATAAGGCGCATTTACATGCTGGAGATATGAAGGCTGGCTGGCAAGAGGCAGAAGTGATTGTTGAGCGCACCTTTACAACCAGCGTGGTACACCAATCCTATATGGAGCCGCAGTCAATTACCGTTGTGCCGGATGACTATGGGCATCGCATGACCATCTGGCCTAGTTCTCAAGGCATGCTTAGCGTGCGCTCAGATGTCGCTCAAGCGCTTTCCATTCCAGAACGGCAGATCCGAGTAGAATCGGTGCCCATAGGAGGAGCTTTCGGCGGGAAATTTGGGCTTATCGAACCTTTTGCCGCCGCCGCCGCTTTTACCTCACGCAAGCCTGTGCGTCTTACTTTCACACGTTCAGAAGATCTCTCTGCTGGCAATCCTGCTCCGCAATCAATCATAACCTTAAAGATTGGCGCGAAACGTGATGGCACGCTTGTCGCAATGCAGGGTACAGTCATTTTTGATACCGGTGCCTACGCGGGGTCCGCAGTTTTCATTGGGGGCCTGATTCTCGGCAGTAGTTATCGGTGCCCCAATTACGACTTCCGTTGCTTTGAGGTGATGACGAATAAGGTGGGCGTAGGCGCATATCGTGCTCCTGGCGCTCCGCAAGCTACCTTCGCGCTGGAATCAACGATTGATGAATTGTGTCAAAAATTGCAGATGGATTCCATTGAGTTTCGCCTGAAAAATGGCCTCAGAGAGGGTGATCCAACGATGGATCATCGCGGCACGTTGCCGCGTATTGGCTTGCTTGATTGCCTGGAACAGGCACAGCAACATCCGCTCTGGGCAAAACGTTTGGAGCAGAAAGAAGTACCAGAGGAACTAAAAGGCTGGAAGATTGGGGTCGGTGTGGCTGCTGGTCACTGGCCTGGCGGCACCGAACCAGCGGCCGCCGCCTGTCGCCTGGAGTCCGATGGCACAATGACTTTCATCGTTGGTAGCGTTGACCTGACTGGTTCTGATACTTCGCTCGCGCTTATCGCCGCTGAAAGCCTGGGTATGCCGGTTGATTCTGTGAATGTAGCACACGACAATACCGATACTATGCCTTACAGTGGTGGAACAGGCGGCAGTAAGACCACTTACACGATAGGCGCTGCTGTGCTTGCAGCAGCACAGGATGCCCGCAACCAGATATTGACCATCGCTGCCGATATGCTAGAGGCATCTTCCGCTGATCTCGAGATCGAGGGCGATAAGGTGGTGGTTAGGGGCGCTCCAGGTAAAAGTGTGGAATTGAAGCAGATTGCTTCAGCATCAATGCAATTTGCCGGTAAGTACGAACCTGTCTATGGACGAGGTCGTTCCGCTCTTAAAAGGAGTTCACCCCAGTATGGGGTGCACGTGGCAAGGGTAGCCGTCGACCCAGAGACAGGAGAAGTACGAGTCCTCGATTATCTTGCTGTGCAGGATGTAGGTTTTGCGATCAACCCGGGTGAAGTCGAAGGCCAGGTCTACGGTGGCGTTACGCAAGGTCTTGGTTGGGCGCTATTCGAACAACTCGTCTATGACGAAAACGGCCAGATACTCACATCGACCTTTATGGATTATGCGCTGCCACATAGCGTGGATATTCCGCATTTCTCATCTATCCTGGTCGAAGTTCCCTCCGCGCTCGGTCCCTTTGGAGCCAAGGGTGTTGGCGAACCCCCGGTGGTGCCGGTCGGTGCTACCATAGCAAATGCCATCTTCGACGCCGTGGGCGTGCGTGTGACGCAGCTTCCTATAACACCAGAGCGCCTGTACATGGAATATAGAAAGGAGCATGAATGATGACACCCACTGATCCTTTGTCTCAAACGAACTTGACAGCATCATCTGAAGCTGTACCGCCTGAACAACTAGCTACTGATGTTGCACCACCGATAGGCATTACTCCGCCACAAATACTGGCACAGGATGCTGCTGCAGGAAAGCGTGGCGCTGCATGGCGACTATTGGTCTGGATTATGGACAACGACCCTCGTGCGATAATCGCTGTCTCCTCGCTGGACGATGATCGCCTGGCACAGAATCTCTTAGAGTTTATCGCTTTAGGTACCTGGGCAGGCAAGCCTTTTGTCGTTCCTATACCACTTCGCTCTGCACTAACCAGGACACGCCTGCGTACGCTTTTTCTACCTGGAGCGGGGATCGACTCCATACGTGCCCAGCGAGTAGCAATGACGGCGGCTCGAGATAAACGGCCTGCTGTGCGAGAGACTGCACTCTATATCCTGGGGCTGCTTGAAAGTCCTGTTGCCACTCCGATACTGATTCAAGCGTTGAATGACCAGGTACCTTCCGTACGCATGCAGGCGGTCAAGGCTTTGGGCCGTGTAGGCGATCCAGCGGCAGTGCCTGCTTTACTTAATGCCCTACGAGGAGCAGACGAGCAGTTAGGAAGCCAGATTTTCTCTGCATTGGTGAAATTGGGACGAGCGGCAGTTCCAGCGCTATTAGAGGCGAGTAACAGTAATTCCATCTGGATGCGTTGGCAAGCTATCCGTGCTCTTGGGGCGATACGTGATCGTAGAGCGCTGCCAGTATTAGTTAACGCTCTTTCTGATGCGGATCATTCGGTTGCATGGATGGGCGCCAAAGGTCTGGCGCAATTTGGTAGACTCAGCCTGGAACCCGTGCTCCGCTTACTCGTGAAAGCAGAAATGACGCCCTGGTTGGTGGAAACAGCTTCGTACGTATTAAACAGCCAGGTCCGCTACGATCCTAAACTGAAACCATATCTTGAGCCAGTGCTAGAGCGCAT
The DNA here is from genome assembly GCA_046726675.1 of Chloroflexota bacterium. GTDB lineage: Bacteria > Chloroflexota > Ktedonobacteria > Ktedonobacterales > Ktedonobacteraceae > DATMNR01. The sequence continues at coordinate 4,202 of JBKPBA010000066.1, read as the reverse complement.
GCATGCTCTGGCATTTCGGGTTGGAACATCGCAAGCTGCACAAAAAGCGCTGGCACAATTGCAAGCTGATGGCATGATTGAGTCAACTTAATGCATCGCGTTCCAAGCAGGTCACCCATCTACAAACCTGCAAGCCTAAATGGTCTGGCCCGGCTTGATCGCAACCACTTCAACATCACGCAAGCCGAGCGATTGCAAAGCCTCGCTTAAAGCTGCGGGAGTGCCGATCAGTGCGGGGAAGGTGCCATAGTGCATGGGGATCACATGTTTGACGCCCAGCATACGCACCGCTATGGCCGCTTCTCGCGGCCCCATGGTGTAAAAGTCACCTATTGGCAGCATAGCAGCGTCGGGCCGGTAGAGTTCGCCGATGATAGCCATATCGCTGAATGCACACGTGTCGCCAGCGTGATAGAGCTTTAATCCATTTTCGAACTCGATCACAAAACCGGCTGCATCGCCTGCATACGAGCCATCCTCGACGCCGGATGAATGGATAGCGTGCGTCATCGAAACCTTGATGCCATCGACGTTGATTGTGCCACCCTTGTTAAAGCCAATCGTGTTTTCGACACCCTTTGACCCAAGCCAGCCAGCCAATTCCACCATAGCTGCCACCGTTGGCTTCGTCGCTTTCGCAATCTCAACGGCATCGGCAACATGATCGAAGTGGCCGTGCGAAACCAGCATCAGATTAACCTTCTCGATAGTTTTGAGTTCGGCAGGACAGACCGGGTTACTCGTGATCCAGGGATCGATCAGGACAACCTTGCCATCCGGTGTAGTGATCTTAAAGGTAGCATGTCCTAGCCAGGTAATGCGAATTCCATTGGTTTGCATCGAAATTTCCTCCTTGAAAAATAGGGTGTTACTTTGTGCTAGAAAAGGTACTGCTTATGTTGAGAAAGCAGCACTAAACACTTCAGTTACGGCTACTTCTAGCTTCGATGCCAATTGTAACATATTTGCCTGTCCTTGCTCATTCTATGGAGTACGCTCTTTCTTATAAGGCCAATGCAAAGTCTTATCCCCCTCCCAATTCTCGCGCATTCCAGGTGCTGCAAGATCCCAATCGGGGCGAATCTTGCGCGTAACTACCCTCAGATCTTGTCTAAGTTCTTCAGGCGAGGGGCGCCCCCAGAACCAATAACCGTTATAAATCTTGTAGATTACCAGTCCAGGCTCCAGTACAAACGTGTGCGGGATCATTGGATTGTGGTGCGGATCGGTATACTCCTGTATATCGAGGTCTTGCTGTATCTTGCGCCCCGAATCCGAAAGGAACGTCCACTGCGCTCCTACCGCATCCCGGAACTCGTTTGACTCGAGTATATTGTCCGTCGAGATAGTTACAATTTTGGTATAGGCTACAGCAATCTTTGGATAAAATGCGGCAAGTTCGAGGTGCTGCTGGTGATCCTTGGGGCAGTAGTGGCCGCGTGAAAGGATCAGAATCATCGGGTCATTCCCCTGTAACTCACTGAGGCGGCGCCGGGTTCTTGTATGGTCGGTTAACTCATAGTCAGGAAAGCGAGCGCCTGGGACGATATCTGAACGCATAACGAAGAATCCTCCTTGAATAGGAATGTAAAATCTATAGTCATGTTAGGGAGAACAAAATGACTACATGATGAATTCCTCGCAGGCTCCTTCAAAGAGGGGTGCAACTAATTCATAGTTCCAGGGAGTCGATGGGCGTGAAGATGGCGCAGGCCATCTGGTCGGTGCGGCGCAGGAGCCAGTTGGAGAGAGCCAGGAACTCGCAGCCGGCGTGTCCTCGGAGTGCGGCGAGCAGCAGGGAACTGCCAACGAAGATCAGCGTTGCGTCGCTGGTGAACCACAGGGGCGGCACGAACCACCCGGTGAGGTAGAGGGCAACGGGCAGCGCAATACTGAGCACAAAGCTCAGAGCGCTGGTGTCGGAGAATCGCGCCGGGTTGCGGCGAATCCGCCAGAAGTGCCAGGCCAGCACGAGAGCGGGGAAGCCGATGAGGCCAAGTACCCAGGTGCTGGGCGTCAGGTGCCCCGACGACGACAGTTGGCCGGAAACGATGCTGCCGACAAGCAGGAGTCCCACGACGAGACGTGCTGCAGTGCCAATGGGTCCGATGTCGCGGTGAGGGCGAGCTGCTGGGTCGGAGGCTCCGCTTTCTGCCGCCGTTCGGTTGATTTCCCTCGTGCGGTTGGCAAGAGCGATCGCATGAAAGGTTGGTAGTTTGATCATAGGTTCCTCCTGTTTTTCTCGACCTGTACCAGGCCATTTGATGGTTCACCAGCTTCTGCGGTTAAAGACGACATTGATGCTGACCACAGCCACTGTGAACAGGGTGAGCACGAAGAGCAACGGGGCCGCCACCCATCCGGGAGACCTTGTCGCGTTCGCCAGGATGGTCAGAAGCGTGCTCATGCCCATCAGCATGCCGAGCGAAACCAGGGCTAGCGCCAGACGCTGACCGACGGTGGGAGCCTGACCCGGAGCGTCCGGGATAAGCTTCTGCCCAGACATGCTGTAGGGGGAAGAATATCCAAAGCCAATGTCACCTTCGTAGCGGTAAGAAGATTCTGGCCTATCATAGCTCATCTCTTGCTGAGACATGATACTTCTCCTTTTTTGTTAGAGCCAAATTCAAATGTGGCTCATCTCCCATCCTCTCCGAACGAGGAGAAACGCCGCTCGGCAACCTTCACCTGGAAATGGTTCCCCGGAACGGGTGTGGGATGGTGTTCTATGACCAGTTGATAGTCAGGCGGATCACACTGCAAGGTGTAGTTGGAGAGCAAGGTGGCCATGGTGACCATCAACTGCACTTCGGCGATGCCAGCCCCCAGGCAGGTATGGTCCCCCAAACCAAATGGCGCGTAGGCCCCCGGTTTGCGATGCTCGTTGCGCGGCGGGCGGAACCGGTCAAGATCAAACAGCATGGGGTTGGGATACACTTCCTCCAGGAAATGGGGTACGGTCATCGCCACCTCCACATCATGGCCCGCTTCCAGGCGATAGCCGGCAAGCGTCAACGGCCTGGCGACACGCGCCCGGTGGCCGCCTGCGACCGGGTAGCGCCGCAAGGTCTCCATCATCACCCCCTGCAGATCGGGCATCTGCTTGAGCTGCTCCCAGGAGAGCGTTCCCTGACCCCGTGCCGCATCCACCTCCGCTTGTACGCGACGCCTGGCGTCTGGATAGGCAAGCAGGGCATAGAGCATGAAACTGAGGGAGTTCGCCACGGTGTCAATGCCTGCCAGCATTGGCCCCAGCGCCACGTGCTCCAGGATGGCGCGGCGATACGCTTCCGGATACTGCGCTGTTTCTCGCATGGCATCATCGATCATATCCGGTTTGCCGTTGGGTTGAGGATGCCGCAGGTGCGCTTCGTAGGCGAGGCTCCCAAACTCGTTCACGCGTTCGACCGCCCGTTGATACGCGGGGGAATCGAAGCGATCACTGCCCTTGTTGCCAACCTTGAGCGTGTTGACGATCGTGGTGTTGAGATAGGTGACAAAGTCATCGAGGTACTCCCCCGGTGAGACGCCGAGCAGCAAGCGGCCTAACTGTTCCGCAACGAGACGGCGCATGCTCGCATGCACGGCGATGCGTGAGCCAGGCTGCCAGTCTTGCGTAGACTCAAGGGTGATCTCGATCATCTGCGGGATCTGGTCCAGGAGACGAGCACGTGACCACTGCCGACTGCTCTGCGCGCGACGCCTGCGGTTGGCCTCACCATCGCGCGCTTCGGTCATCCCACTGCTGGGCTGTTGGCTGATCATCGCATCGAACTGTTCCCACTGCTCTCCGGTAGTGAAAAACTCATCCTCGTGGCGAGCCATGAAGACGTTGATCTCTGGACCTGCTAGAATGATCCGTGGTGCTTGCCCTGGTTGTGGAAAGCGGAAGACAGGTCCGTAGATGCGATAGAGCGAGACAAGTGGTTGCTCTTCCTGCGCCATATCTGAAAGGTCCACCAGCGGTGGCAAGGGTGCGGCACTTTGCCCACTTTCCCATGGAAGCGTGTGTTGCTCGGTCATAGGTTTCCCTTTCCTGTTGTATGGTCCTCCTCGTGAGTGGCCTTGTGACGTCCTGGCTGGTTGGCTTGCAGCTCTTCCAGCCAGGTGGCAATCCATTGATATTCGTGACGAACGCGCTGGAGATGAAAGGCCAGGACACGCTGGGCGTTGGACATCGAGAGGCCCGTGCCGGGAGCGCC
>JBKPBA010000065.1:0-5772 GCA_046726675.1 Chloroflexota bacterium | reverse complement strand
GGGATTAGAATAATTATCATTATAACTCGTTGGTACTGCAGCGCTCACCCCCCACTGCCGGTTTTCGGGGTCCCCCCCAAAACCTCCTTATTCTTTTCGCCGCCTCCTAACGTCCTGACTGAGCGCCAGCTAGCTGCGCAGCAGCGTTGGCAGGACGCATTTCAAGTCCCGCAGGCGGCGAAAAGAATAGCCCTCTATTGGCATAATGGACGCAGCCTCGGCCATACCGTTCGCTGTGCAACACTTGGCCAGGCGCTCCTGAACCATATGCCAGGAAGTATAGTAGTAGGCATAACAGGCGCATCCAAAGGCCTCGAACTACTACCGCCCGCGATGGACCTCATCAAAATTCCATCCTACTTAACCTATGACGATACTGAAGGTGTGCGTACAACCTCGGTTCTCTCATTAGCAAAAGAGCAGTTTCAGCGCATCCGCGAAAACCTGATCTCAACATTCGTGCGAGACTTCCAACCACATGCACTGATAGTTGACTTCCATCCCGAAGGGAAAAATGGCGAGTTGATACCAACAGTTATCAACTCGCCAAAAACTCACAAAGTGCTGGGCTTACGGGGAATCCTCAGTAGCCCTGCCGAGACCAATCGAGACTTCTTTAATCCACGCCTTGTTGCTTTCATACGAGATCGCTTCTCTGCTATCCATGTCTACGTTGATGAACATGTCTACCGTCTAGAGGACTACTACACAATTCCAGACTCATTAAGTGCTATGTTCAAGTACACAGGCTATGTTACACGTCCAACCATATCTACCAAAGCAGAAGCGCGAGCGTTACTACAACTAGAACTAGAGGCCCGTATCATCGTCATCAGTTTCGGTGGTGGACAGGGAACCGAACCAATCTGGCAAGCAATTCTACGCAGCCTCTCCCAAATTCAAAGACAGTTCGACTATGCCTACCTCTCTGCCGGGCCATACCTCGAAGCCGGCGCATATGAACGCTTGCGAACCCAAGTCTCACAACATCCCAACTGGACATGGACCAGGCTACTAAATCCCTTACCTGCCTGGATAAAAGCAAGCGACTTTTTCATCGGCTCAGGCGGCTACAACTCCCTGGCCGAAATCATAGCTACAGGTGCAAACGCCCTCATCATACCGCGTCAACTCAATGAACGCGAACAAGAATTACATGCCACAAAATTAGCCAACCTGAGCATTCTTCGTATAGCCAATCTTGAAACCATCCTCAGCAAAAATCTAAACTCATTGTTAGAGATGTGCCTTAAAGAACCCTATCCCCATAACCAAAATAGAACAATCGCTACCACCGGAGCACAGCAAAGTGCTCGTCTAATTGAAGAATTAATCGCGTAGGGGCGGGCGTGGTGTTGGGTTGGGTGGGGGCGCTTGCGCAGCCCAATACCTCTCCTCACTGCGTTCCGCCAATTGTGTAATCTCCGCCGCGAGCATGCGCAATGCCTCGTGGAGTTCCGCAGGCTCATGCACAATCAGAGGGCAGCGCAGGTTAACCAGGAAATGCGCCATCCAACTGAGATCTTGCGTATAGCAACTCATCACCACACCACCCTGAACCTGCTTCAGCATCGCCATTGTTGGCGGTACTTGACGCTCGGCCTCCTCCAATGTCATCTCCAGCAAAACCTCCACCTTCCAGGTCCCCGGCATGCTCGCAATGGAGCGCCTGAGATGATCCAGACTGTTGAAGTCGGGTGGGCGTGTAAAGGTTTCTTCAAGCAGCTCAGCCTGAAGCATCCGATCCAGGCGGAACGTCCGCATATCTTGCCGCAGATGGCAATAGCCGACCGTATACCAGATTCCGGCGTGGAAGATCAGGCCGTAAGGATCAACGGCTCGCTCGGTCTCCTCTGCTTGGCCCGATTGATAGCGCATCCAGACACGCTTCTGCTGCTGCGTAGCTATACTTAAGGTGAGCACCACTGAACTGTCCGGCGATGAGCGATAGCTCTCAGTTGAAATGCTATCGAGTACAAGTGTTTCCTGCACGGCCTGCACTCGCTCACGCAGTGCTTCGGGTAACACGCGATCGATCTTGGCAAGCGCCCCTTCGACAGCAGGAGCAGCCATTGCTATCCCCAATCGCCTCGCCACCAGAAGTCCCAGCGTGAGTGCCAAAGCCTCATCCTCGGTAAGCATCAACGGAGGCATTTTGAAGCCGCGCATCAGGCGATAGTTGCCATAGCGCCCGCGCTCGGCCTCGATAGGGATGCCTAAGTCTTGCAGCATCATGATATAGCGACGCACGCTGCGTACATCCACTTCCAGGCGTTCAGCCAGCCTGGGCCCGCTCATCTGCCGGTGCGCTTGCAGCAATTCGAGCACTGTAAGGACGCGTGTCGTGGGATGGTACATCTCATTTTTCCTTTTTGTCGAAAATTCATCTCTAATCAGGACCGATTTTATCCTCTTATCAGATTATACTTAAGATAGTAGAAAAAGACAAACTAGTACCAGAGAGGAGAAAGCGCAATGACACCTCATCCTTACCTTTATGAAAAATTGATTGCTACACACCACGCTCAAATTCAGCACGATATGCATCAGAGCCGAATGCAGGCTCATGCCGTGAAGCGTCGAACACTCGTGCGGTCTATTGTAGGCCGCCTCGGTACTTTAATGATAGTACTGGGTTCTTACCTGCAACGGACTGCCCAGCGGAGCGGAGCATCCCTCCGCTCCTCATAAATGTTGATGCACTGCAAATTGTTCCATTTAATGGACACTTAGTTAATCTGAGCGGCAGGGGCATCCCTTGCCGCTTATTCTATCTCACCACTATGCGGAACCATCATGTCTATATCGCTTCCTCCCCATACGCCACATTTCACACTGGTGTAAACGCTATGGTTTAGATGCGCTGACAACAGGCAGATTTCAGACCGGGTGCCGCACTGACGAGCACTCATAAGGACTTGACATTCCCTTTAATTTATTGTATATTCTGTATATCCAAATATTAATTGGAGATCTGTCCATCCTTGATGAAGCTTAGTCGTGTTATATGAAGCGTCGTAAAGGAGAAACTATCATGACTATCTATCCCATCGCCCTGTTCTTGCATGTGAGCGGAGCCATCGGCTACTTCGTCGGTATGGGTACCTGGCTGTTCGGCCTCGCTACTATGCGGCGGGCGCAACGCGTCGAGCAGGTGCGTGCGCTCGTCCAGCTCGTTGGTCTGTCGGGTCCTCTCATCGGAATCAGTGTGCTGCTGCTTCTCACCGCAGGACTCTACATGGCACTCACTGCCTGGAGCTTGCTAACCGGCTGGATTGTGGTCGGGTTGATCAGCCTGGTGCTTCTGGCCCCTCTTGGGACAGCCTTCCTTGAACCGCGCAGGCGCGTCATTGACCGACTGGCACGAAAGGCACCCGATGGCCCGTTACCTGAAGAGCTAGAGCGATGTATTCACGATCCCGTCCTTCTGATAGCACCACAGACCCTGACTGCCCTGCTGCTTGGTGTCGTCTTCCTCATGACCCCGAAGCCTTCGCTGGTTGGCTCCATCATCGTGATGGCGGTCGCGCTGGTGCTTGGTCTGGCTTGGGGCGCGCTCGTCTTTCGTACGACGCCCCCGAGGACAGGACATGGCCGAGTCGATAGGATAGCCGAAGTTGACAAGACACCCGCTCCCGCTGTGTCTGAGCGGAGGTCGCCTCCAATTCATCGAACAGAAGATAAAGGATAGAAAAGAGGGCCTACTCATATAGTATAGTAAAAGATAAGGAGAATCATCATGACTGATCACCAGCAGCCTGCCCGGGCCGCCGAGACAAGTGTGGATGCGGCGTCGCGGCCCCTGCGCTCTCTCAAAGTTGGCATTAACCTGCCAACCGTCGAAGGCACCATGGCTGGCAAGACCGCGAGCTGGGCAGACCTCTTCGCTTTCGCTCAACGGGCGGAGGCGCTCGGCTTTGACTCCCTCTGGGTGCCGGATCATCTACTCCTCATGTGGCAAGAGCAGATGCATGGGATCTGGGAGTGCTGGTCGCTGCTGGCAGCGCTGGCTGCCGTGACCAGCCGAGTTGCATTAGGTCCGCTCGTCGCTTGCACTGCCTACCGCAGCCCAGCGCTGCTTGCCAAGATGGCTGACACGGTCGATGAGATCAGTGGTGGACGCCTGATCGTCGGGCTGGGTGCAGGCTGGAATGGACCCGAGGACCGTGCCTTCGGCTCTCCCAGCGACCACCGCGTTGACCGGTTCGAGGAGGCGCTTCAGATCATCGTACCGCTGCTTCGCACGGGACATGTCGACTTCGAGGGCAAGTACTACCAGGCGCACGACTGTGAGTTGCGGCCACGTGGGCCGCGACCTGGTGGTCCTCCGATCTTAATCGGTGCGAAGGGTCCGCGCATGCTGCGCCTCGCTGCGACCTATGCCGACCTCTGGAATGCCGAAGGGCCGATGCGTCGGCCTGAGGAGATCATCCCGCTCCGCGCATCAGGTGATGCCGCCTGTGCCGAGGTCGGGCGCGATCCCGCCACGCTCGGCCGCAGCGCCTCTGTGGCGATCAATCTCCCAATGGCACAAGCCCAGAGCGTGCAGCGCTCATCGGCGCAGGGTGAGCAGCCGGAACCGACGTTGCCTGAGGAGATTGCTGAGATGCTACGCAGCTACGCGCGCAAGGGCCTCGGCCATGTCCAGCTCTGGCTGACTCCGAACACCATCGCCAGCCTTGAGTGGTTCACGGCGGTCCTCAAGCTACTGGATCATGGTGAAGCGTGATTCCAACTGTATAAAGGAGGTATTGCTTTATGAAATTAGGACTGCACATCTATGATTTTACCTGGCTGGGAGGAGCGAGTCAGCTTGGCCCCACACTGGTCAAGATTGCGCAGACTGCCGACGCGTGGGGCTTTGATCGCATCGGTACGATGGATCATGTGTGGCAAAGCCACTATCTGGGCGGGCCGGAGCGCGAGGTGCTCGCCTGCTATCCGACCCTGACGTATCTGGCGGCCCACACCAGTCGCATCAAGCTGATCGCCCTGGCGACGGCAAGTCCGTACTGGCACCCCGTCTTGCTGGCGAAGACGGTGACCACCCTGGATGTGCTTTCTGGTGGTCGAGCGTGGCTCGGCATTGGAGCAGGAGATTACGAAGAGGAGGCACACGGATCGGGACTGCCTTTCCCGCCACTGCAAGAGCGCTATGAAAGGCTGGAGGAGATGCTCCAGATCTGCTTGCGCATGTGGCAGGGTGAACAGGGAGACGCGCGTCCTTTCGAGGGGAAGCACTACCACATCGCGCGCCCGCTCAACCTGCCACAGAGCCTCACGCGGCCCCATCCGCCGATTCTGATTGCCGGCAGTGGCGAGCACAAGACGTTGCGTCTGGTCGCACGTTACGCCAACGCTTGCAACCTGCAACCTGGACCGCAGATCCCACAGAAGCTGGAGGTGCTGCGCCAGCATTGTGAGGCTGAGAACCGGGATTACGACATGATTGAGAAGACCTGCATGTTTGCCTTCGATGTGGGCGAGGATGGCTCCAAGGTGGGCGAACTGATTGGACAACTGCGCTGGCTCGCCTCGATGGGGATTCAGACGGTCCTGGGGGTGGTCCCTCACCTGTACCGGATAACGCCGCTAGAGATCATCGGTCGAGAGGTCCTTCCCGCCGTCGCAGACCTTTGAGTAGACCAGACTGGGGTTGACTGAGACTCGATGGAACAGCAACGAGGAGAGTAAACATGGAATACATCATTATGGCTTGAGGACTAGAAACCTTCAACTTGCAACAGAAAGGAGTTACACGATGAACAAGGA
>JBKPBA010000064.1:0-8133 GCA_046726675.1 Chloroflexota bacterium | reverse complement strand
CGTGCAATGGTCCTTGAGTGTAGAAATAGCCAAGAATGTTGAGGATGGTAGTAGCTACAAAGCCGAGGATGCCCAGCGTAATTAAGACGCGATCAATCTGGTGTGCATGTAATTTAATAAACCAGGTGCGCTTGCCAATGCCAAAACAGCGTAGCTCCATTGCGTTAATGATATCCTCCGCACCCAAAATTGAGCCGATGACCACAGGCACAATCATCGGTGCCAATCGTGCAATTTTACGGAAAATACCTCCACGCAACTTATCGATCTCATAACCGCGAGCCCTTTGTGCATCAAGCGTCGTTCCGAAATCGCGCACAATGGTTGGCAAAAAGCGGAATGAAAGGTCAACTGCGTATGCAAACTTGTCAGGTAAGCCCATGCCTTTGAAAGCTACGCCAAAATGATCAGGAGCAGTAGTATAAGAAATTGGCACGGCAAATAGAGCTATACTGAAGAAGCGCATAGCTTGAGTAATTAAGAATGTGATGCTCTGGACGCTAAAGATTAATGGTGCAGGGCCAATAAAAGGAAACTCTTTTTGGAAGCCAAGAAATGGAATGGTGAAGAGAATGTTTTGATTGCTGAGATCCACTCCCTGTACTACAGCTCCACCCGAAAGGAAATAATTCAATATTGTTACAATCGTTACAAAAATGATAATGAATCGCCATGTCTGCTTCGTTTCTGACCATTTAAGATGAGCCTGCCTATAGTAGAACAATGCGATGAGCAATCCTACTAGTAAAAACCAGAAATTCGATGTTTGAACTACAGCCAGACTAAAGGTTAAAAGCAAAAGAATTTTAGTTCTCGGGTCCAATCGATGGATGGGGCTGTCTCGATTAATGTATGGAAAGTTAATCAGCATGATGTTTGCCTGCAGATGTGGAGTATGAGAAGCAGAATGCTTTTTTCTGCTTCTCATCTCTATTCCTAAACCAGGTCCCTATGCACGTCCCGTGCGTCTCATGGCTGCATTGTAGATAATCAGCAAGATAGGCAATAGGATCAAGCCATTGATTAAATCCGTTCCTGCTGCAGCGACTAATTCACTTGTTGATCCTGCAAATGTCAACTTGTAAACCCAGATATCGCTGTAGGCTGCAAAGGCAATTCCGACGACTATGCCGACGGCGCTGAAAATCTCTGCAATAATGATATTTCGGGCATTGTTGTAGCGGCCGAACGTCAAGTACACGGCAAGGCCGGCAATGAGGCCAACTAGACCGTTGCCGATCTCCCAGAACCAAACAATACCATATCCAGAGATTAAGTCGCCGATGGTATTACCTATAGCACCCGTGAAAAATCCAACAACTGGACCGAAGACGACGCCGAAGAATAAAGGAATAACAATAGCTGGACGCAGTGAGACATTTCCAGCGCTGGGAATTGGTATGAGGTTAGTGGGAATGCTCAGGCCAGCATAAAGAGCGGCACCCAAAGCCATATAAACTACCTGGCGAACTCCAACGCCCCATACCTGTGAAGCTGTAGGTTTTTCTGTTACTGCCACAAGTGTAACTCCTTTCTGACAGTTGATCGGTGGAAAGTTACTTACATTGGTATCAAGAAAAAAGAGAAGTATGTCACCTCCTTTCGTATCTATAAGAAACTAGGCAATAGCATTACGTTTGGCCAGTAAGAAATGAAGTAGAGAAGTGGGACGCAGGTTGCACTCATCCAACAATGCTGGATCGGCCAGTCCCTGCAAAGGTGGTCCATCTCCCACGAGATTGCCTTCTTTTAAAAGCAAGACACGTTGCGTGAAGCGCAGTGCAAGATCGAGATCGTGAGTGATGATCAATAGGGCATCAAGGCCGACCATACTTCGCAAATATTCCATAACGGAAATGTAGGAACGGTAGTCCTGTCCCGCTGTCGGTTCGTCAAGCAGTAGAATCTTGCCTTGCATTGAAAGCACAGAGGCGATACTTACACGCTTCTGCTGACCAAAACTCAGTGAAAAAGGCGAACGCGTGTCGAATTCTGCTATATTCAACGCCTCTTCTGCCTCCTGTACTGCTGCTTTGATGCGTTCAGGTGGGAAACGCAGGTTCTCTGGTCCAAAACTCACCTCTTTACGCACCGTCGGTGCGAATAGCATTGCACCAGGACTCTGAAAGACGTAACCGATACGCAAGGCAAGTTGTGCGACGCTTAAATCGCGTGTATTCTTACCATAGATTCGTACAGTACCTTTTGTTGGTCTAAGCAACCCTAATGCCTGCTTTACCAGTGTAGTTTTGCCGGAGCCGTTTGGGCCGAGCAACGCTATAGTCTCACCTCGACGTATTTGACAGGAAATACCGTGTAGAATCTCTTCTGAATATGAACTGTAACGAAAAAACACATCTTCGAATTCGAGGATTGGTTCGTTCGTCTCTGACTTGCTGCTCTGGCTGATAGTAATTGGCTGAATGAGCAAGTTCCGCACCTGTGTAGTATCAGGAAGCGTACGCAGCGTAGACTCAATGGGTAACTTGACTTGCGTCGGGTCTGCTAACTCTAGAAATTGTGGTGTATCACCAAAGAAAACCTGGCGACCATCATGCATGAGCAGCACTCTGTCTGGTTGGAGGGTTAGCGCTTCTTCTACACGATGTTCGACGATGATGACAGTGCTACCTTTTGCCAGTAGTTCTTTAATAAGCCCCTCTAATTCATCCACAGCTCGAGAGTCAAGGTTGGCAAACGGTTCATCGAACAAGAAGATTGAGGGTTGCATCACGAGAATACCTGCGGCAGCAATTTGTTGGCGTTGACCGCCTGAAAGCGCGAAAGTGGGTTGTCCAAGATACTGTTCTAACTTCAATTGCTTGAGGACATCTGAAACACGCTGCTGCATCTTTGCACGGGTAGTAGCAAGATTTTCCATACCAAAGGCAATCTCTTGTTCGACGGTGCTGCCAACGATCTGTTTGTCGGGGTCTTGAAGCATTGTACCAACTAGTAGCGCGAGGTCACGTAGCGATTGGCCATTTATGGAGCGCCCATGAAGCTGTATCTCACCGCTGAGAGTCCCTTTATAGCTATGTGGGATGAGTCCATTGAGGCATTTCAGCAGAGTACTTTTGCCACAACCACTCGGGCCTGCTATGAGCATGAGTTTGCCTGCAGGTAAGGAGAACGAAATATCTTCAATGGCTCGTGGTGGTTCTAATGCCTCTACCGCTAGTGTACTTTTCTGCCGTTTCTGTTGAGGCTCATCGTCGAGGGAACGATAACGAAAGCTGAGTTTTTCCACGTATACCGCAGGTGGAGTCGTTGTTGGATCTGGTGTACTGTTGGGATGTATGGTCATAGATAAATATGTACCTTCTGTACCCAGCACTAGTCAGTAAAGTAATAACGATGAGTTCGTTGTTATGTCTAATTCTAATGGGATGGGAGGTTGTTTGTCAATTGTCTTCTGCTTGTAATGGTAGAATAATGTGTAAGATGAGAACGAGGAAGAACGCTTGAAATGATCGCACATGTCGTTTTACTTCAACCCAAAGTTTCAACTACCAATGAAGAACTCACAGCTTTTCTTGAGAGTGTACAGGCGCTTCAACAGGTGATCCCCGGTATCGTTGCTATCTCAGTTGGAGAAAACCGCAGCATCTACCATGGAGGGTTTACGCATGGGATTATCATGCACTTTGTTGACGAAGCCCACTTGCAAGCGCACCATACTCATCCGGCACATCTAGCTGCTGTGACAGAATTGAACCGCCTTTGCCAACAATCTATCGATTTTGACTTACCTGAAACTGCGATGTAAAACATTTACTTCGCTTAAAAGCTAAGGAGCCTGTGCTCATGTATGTAGATCGCCTCACTAGCACTTTAATTGAACTAATAGGCGTTCCCAGTACGTCGGGTCATGAGGAGAAAATCCGAACTCACCTGGCTCAATATCTTGGTTCACTTGGTCTTTCCACGACAGTTGATGATTCAGGGAACCTCATCTCGACACTGTCAGGAGATGGCAGCCCCATCTTACTCAATGCGCATATGGATCGTGTCCCACCTGGACTTGGACATCAGCCCATACTACGTAATGGGGTCCTTTTTAGTGATGGCACTACAAATCTTGGCGCAGATGATGCTGCCGGAATAGCGATCATCCTGGAAGTTGTTAAACGTACGATTGAACAAGAGTTGCCACATCCACCCCTGGTGATCGTTTTCACTGTACAAGAAGAAGCTGGGATGTGTGGCGCATCGAATTTTGACAGTACCCCATGGCATGTCACAGATGGAATTGTTTTCGACAATGCCTACGAGGCGGGTATTGTTGTCTCCAGAGGCGCAGCGTATGAGGCATTTGATGTCGAGATTGCCGGTCGCACAGGACATCCCGGCAAAGATTTAGCTCAGACGGTGCATGCTATTGAGATCTTTCGCACAGCCAACTACCCTCATGGATCTTTCGACAAGGATCAGACCCGTATCAATGTCGGAAGAATTATCGGGGGCAATGCGCGTAATGCCATTCCCGATATTGTCACTAGCGAAGGAGAACTACGCAGTTTTGAGCCGTTTGAAGTGCGTCAAAAGTACAAGCAAGCCATACAGGATGCTTTTGAACAGGCAGCCCAGCGGTTGGGAGGGTATGCAAAAGTCAGCTTTAAGACGCATTCCAATGGGTACGAGATAGACCCCCAAGAACCTCTCCTGCAGACGTATCGTACTATTCTTGAGCAGCGTAGCCTGGAATTGTACATGAAACCAACGTTTATTGGTAGTGATACAAGCGGTTTTCGCCCTGCGATCAGAGCTTTCACTGTCTCAACCGGAGTCGTCAATGAGCATTCTATAGAAGAGTATGTCGCGATAGATCCATTAGAGCAGTTGGTGGTAGATACTTTACAGGTGCTGGCTTTATGGAGTAAGCGCTGAGAAGGGCAGGAAAGTGCTAGAATTGTCGAGGTAGCTGCTAGAATATTTGCTGATTGCTAGTTCAAGCTTGTACCTGCTATAATTTATCTGAACAGAAACATTCACTATAGCCGATTCTGCACAATTGTGCAGATAGCGCTTCACACAATGCAAGATCAGATTGAGGAGAGGGGGGAATACGTGCATGCCTCGTTATTCCACAGAGTTGATGGGAAATCCGGACGAGCTTTTTTATTGGGTGCCTGGTGAGATGGTGGTGGTGGTACGACTTCACCGGCGACCTGGTCCAGATATGCAGGATTTGTTAGTTGAACAGATTCGTAGCCAGTTAAATGCCTTGCTTGCACGGTATAGTATGATACTTGAACCATACGGTACCTATGGCCGGTGGAGCGAAATGCCAACTACGCCTCCTGTGCTTCGTCGTTCATTTATTTTCGGCTTACATCGTCAGCAGCCCTTTATTGCCGTCTTTTTTCATGTGCGACATGTAGGCGCTTTCAATACTGACCCGATGCCTATGGCGCTTTCATATCTTCAAGCGCATCTGGAGGAATTGGCTCAGGCGGGATTAAACGTTGTCTCCGCTATGCCTAACTGGTTGGTAACTGCTGCACCACAGTATCATAGTGATGGTGGCCCTGCTGTTCCTCCTGGTCCAGCGCCTCAACTCGACCTTGCTGCAGCGGGCAGTCTTCCTGTAGGTTGGCATATTTCCTTTGGTGATGCAGGGTTGCCGTTTGATCCCAACGGTGCGGAAGATGTGCTCATCGCGGTACTGGATACCGCTCAGCACCCGGATCGCTTGATGAATGCTGCAATGCGCCCAGAATTCAGGCGAAATCGTCTATTAAAACGTCTTGCAGAAGATCTGCGAAATGAAACCAGCTTATTGGAGATTGAGTATGATCGTTATCCAATAATTAGTGATGTAAGTACAGGCCATGATCGCTATAGTCAACCCGCTTATTATAAAATGGCTGATCACGGTATATTTGTGACTGGACTCATACGAGATGTTGCTCCAGGAGCACATATTCGACTCATTCGCGTTCTTAATGACTATGGCGGGGGTGATCTGTATAATATCTTTGCGGTGCTCACAGACCTGGAAGTGGAACTGGTTTCAAGGGCTATCAGGCGCCTTGTAATCAACCTTAGCCTGAACATCATGCCCGATATTCGTCGTCTTCCTTATGTGTGGTTTGATCACCGTCAATGGCCGAGTACACAATTGGCGGGAGCAGTGCGTGTTCTTGCTCATATCGAGGAGGGATTACGCTTGCTTTTCGAGAGCCTGTATGCTCATGATGTGTTGGTTGTGGCTGCTGCAGGCAATGACTCGTTTCTCGCGAATAAACAGGGACAAAAGCCACGTCCGCCGCGTATTCCGGCTCGTTATGAGACAACATTAAGTGTGGCTTCGGTAAACAGCCGCAATGCCCCCTCGATTTTTGCGAATGCAGCGTGTATGCCCCCTTTGAGTGCTGGCGTTGCCACATTTGGAGGAGATAGTGACGAAATGTTGGATGCAAATGGGTTACCAGAAGCTGTGAGGGGAGTCTATATCGCGCCTACCTTTCCGAGTGGCGAACAGAATGTATCTGGTTGGGCCGATTGGAGTGGCTCATCGTTTGCAACAGCCATCATCAGCGGATTAGGCGCTCATCTTATAGCACAGGACTGGCCACTTACCAATGCCATTTCACGTATTGCAGCCGGTAAAGAGCGCCGAACAGAAAAACTATTTGGTTCAGTTCCAGAAGTTCCAGATTTGATTGCGAATGTAATTCGTGTTCAGCAACGCTTTGGGATGTGATGTTTAGCACATACTTCACTTTATATAGTATTGAAATGCCAACATCCTTGACGCTTCACTTTTTGCAGTATATAATACTGGCAGATGAAAACATTAACATTCGTCCAATGGTATCTTTTTTATAAGGTATCAATAGCATAATTTTTTCGGCTAACTTTGACCCGAACAGAGAGGCAAAAAATATGATTGAGCAAAACCAGCAATCTGTAGTTGAGACAAGCATCATTGATATGACGCCTGCCGCAGCGGACAAAGTGCGCGAATTGCTTGCGCAAGAAAACGACCCCAGCCTTGGTTTGCGCGTTTTTGTCGCAGGTGGTGGTTGCTCCGGTCTCCAGTACGGTATGACTCTTGACGAAGAGCAAGAGGGCGATACCGTCGTACCTATTGGCGGATTTAACGTGCTGGTGGATGAGATGAGTATGGGTTACATCGATGGTAGCGAAATTGACTATGTCGATAGCCTGATGGGCGCCGGCTTCACTGTCAATAATCCCAATGCTGTTTCGAGTTGTGGCTGTGGTCACTCCTTTAAGACAGCAGGTGGCGGTGGTGAAGCAAGAAGTTGCGGTTGTGGACATTAGCTTCTACCAGCACTGAGCCGATTGTTGCATGAGAAAAAAGAGGTCTTTACTACGTATATATAACAGGTAGAAAGGCCTCTTTTGTCTTGCCTATTTTTCTGTAAAAAAGGAGAATGAATGAGCAGACGGATCGCACATCGCCCTCGTTATCACAGTATGCGGTCAATACCGCAAAAGCCACTCCGTTCACACAAAGATTTTCTTCGTTATCACTGGGCTTACCGCTCACAGAACAAGCCATATCAGAAGCGTAAATTAGGACAAGGGATCATGCTCTTTCCCTGGGGTTATCACCTCTTATATGGCACTTTCAGGCTCTGAATCTGTCTCTTTGAGAGAAGAGGCATCAGGCTCAGCGAGCATTCGTTTTACCAAACCCGGCATGTCGCTGGTAAATTTTGAATTGGCGACAACGCGTTGCGCTCCTGCCTCGAGAGCTTTTGAGCGTGCCTCTAAATCCATATGTGAACCGAATGCCAGCACTTTCAGACCCGCTGTTCGAGCCTGGTGAATGGCTGCTTCCCAGTCAACACCTGTTGTTGCTATGTTCACGATAACCAGTGTTGGTTCCTCTTCGTCTGTTGCGGCCAGACTTTCTTCGAAGGCTGGCAGATTGCGTACAGTTTTTACCTCCATGTCGTGATGGCGCAGTGTATCGCGCATTTTCACAGAGAAGAAGAGATCCTTTTCTAGCGCAAGTATATGTGTTGTCATGTTTAATCACTTCTAGTCGTCTGGCGGCTCATATACTGGTCTGCGGAAGAGGTCTCCAAGTTCCTGATTAATCACGTCCATGTTCGTATATAGTTCCCGTGAAAGCACGTGGTGCGTACCATTACA
>JBKPBA010000063.1:0-7629 GCA_046726675.1 Chloroflexota bacterium | reverse complement strand
GTTTGGAACCCCCGTACGTGCTTAGCGACTTTCGGGCTGGTGCGTGGAAACCCAAAGCGGTTCATGCGGCACATCTGCCGACTGCCATGTCCCTTCGCCGTAATGAGCAAGGGAACCACGCCATCGATAGACAGGCATTCCGGGGTACTCTTGCCCACGCAGACCGCATCCAGCCAATGGCTCTTCGGCAGTCCGCGCTGCGTGCGGTTATACTTGGTCAACCCACCAGAGCCACACTCAACGGGCAAGCCGAACGCTTGGAGGCGTTCGTATAACGCCCAGCGCGTACAGTTGACGGCGGCTGTGTCCCGCAAAGGAGCTTTGGCTTGTGCCAGGAGCCGCTTGAGCAGGTCGGGCTTGTCCTTGAGGAACTCATGGATGTCCTGGGTCCCCTTCCTGCTATTGCAGGGTTCGCAGGCGAGCGTGAGATTCCTGACGCGACTCGTGCCACCGCGGGCACGGCACACTAGGTGCTCGATCTGCAAAGGCACGTTCATGGCACCGCAGTACGCACACTGCCGTCCCCACTTCTCAAGCAGATATGCGCGCACCTCGTAGCCTGCCAGCGTCCCCTGCTGATACTCCACGCCCGCAATTGCAGGCTGTTCTAGCTGCTGCACGTCGAACTTCACGAGTTCCAGACTGATAGCTCCAATTGGGCAAGACCGCTGGAGCCGACGCACCCATGTCAGGACATTGGCTATCCTGCTCTCGAGGGACGGCGGGAGCCACCCCTGACGTCGGGTGCGATTGTTGAACCGGGGCTTCCTATAGCGTGTCTTGCGTTGCCGCCTACAGCGACGGACGGCCCGGCGCTTATCGAGAGCCGCTTTGATCTGCTGCCCCCGATGCGCCACCTCCGCAGCGAACACGACCTGGCCCGTTGCATCGTTAACGACTGCCAGGCCCGTCGTCTTGGACCCAGGATCGAGCTTGACGCGCAACGGCTGTATGTGAGGCTGCGGCACCGCACGTTGCAAAATCAGCGTGAACGGATAGCGTCGATAGACGGCGGCTTGTCCCGATGCGAGCAGGATGCGTGCTCTGCCGGGATGCACCGGGGCAAGTGGTTGTTTGTTAGTGTCTAGGACAAACACGTGACTCAAGGGGTTCTCCTTTGCTCTTGCGAGCCTCCTATTGCTAGGGTAATGGTGGCCTCGCCAACGTTTCAAGCGGTTTCCTTTGTGTGGTGGCAGCACCGACCTTGCCCGACGGTCTGTTAACTGCCACCCGTAGCGCGAGGGGCTGGCCGCGCACCCCTCGGTACCTATACATTCGCTTGGAACGGAGTCTCCTCAGAGACCGAGGCTGGTAAGTGTCGGGCCTGCGCCTTCACGCAAGCCCGTCCCGTTGAACGGGATGGGTCACTGACAATCTGGCGTTCCACACCTGCACGGTTCCTTCCATGCCACCACTTGCGATGCACCTGCCATTGGGAGACCATGCGACTGTATATACCGGTTCCTTGTGTCCAGAGTAGGTATAGACATGGCGCCCAGTGGCGGCCTCCCAGATTTGTACAGTCATATCATAACTTGCTGAGGCAATATAACTGCCGTCAGCGTTTGTAGAAGTTGCTTGAACATCTAAAAGAGGTAAGGGTGTAGGAGTTTGCAAAGCACTGTTGCAAGCGAAACAGTATGTTGCTTGTAATGGATTAGATGCTCCACACTCATTACAAACGGTGGTGGGAGCCATCATGTTCATTTCAACCTCCGTAGCAGTTTTCAACCTCTATAAAGCCGAAAGTAGCATACAGTTAAGGCCCTGTCAAGGACGCGAGTACTTTGTGTGAGTAGCACTCTGTGCGAGAATATGTTATACTCCAACTCACTGCAAATGTACTTAAAATTCACCTGTATACATTTTTAGGGATAGGTTATGTTTTACGATCATACAAAAATATATGTTAAGGCTGGCGATGGCGGTGACGGCTCCATTCACTTCCGGCGTGAAAAGTTCGTACCGTATGGCGGCCCCGATGGTGGGGATGGTGGCAGAGGAGGTAGCATCTATATGGAAGCTAGCGCTAAAATGAATACACTGATTGATTTTCGTTATCGCCAACATTTCAGGGCCACTTCGGGTGCCGCTGGAGCGCGCCAGAAAAAACACGGAGCCAGCGGAGAAAACCTTGTCCTGCTCGTCCCATGTGGCACTGTTATCCGTGATGCCGGGACAAACGAATTGATTGCAGACCTCGTGGAGGATGGTCAGCATGTCATGGTAGCGCGCGGAGGCCGGGGTGGTCTGGGCAATGTACATTTTGCTACTGCTACACGTCAGGCTCCGCGAGAAGCGCAAAAAGGCGAACCAGGCGAAGAACGTTGGCTCTTGCTTGAATTGCAATTAATAGCGGATGTTGGGCTAGTGGGTTATCCTAATGCAGGTAAATCAACTCTGCTATCGGTCGTGACTGCCGCTCAGCCAAAGATCGCCGACTATCCTTTCACCACTCTTTCGCCCAATCTTGGTGTGGTGAGCGTTGGGCAACCTGGAAGCGGTGATGAGTTTAGCTTTGTGCTGGCAGATATACCTGGACTGATCGAAGGTGCGGCACAAGGAGTTGGTCTAGGGCACGAGTTTTTGCGACATATACAACGTACGCGCTTACTTTTACACATTCTCGATGGAGCATCCATCGAGCGCGACCCCTGGCAAGATTTTCTGGCCATCAATCAGGAGTTGCGAGAATATGATGAACACCTGGCGACGCGCCCACAGATCGTCGTACTGAACAAAATGGACTTACCGGAAGCGCAAGAACGCTGGCCTGCACTCAAAGCAAGGGCCGAAGCTGCGGGGTATCCCGTTTTTGCGATTTCTGCCGTTGCGCATCAAGGTACTGACGAACTCATGCAGTATGCCGCCAAACAGCTAGAGGAAATTCAGCAGGAAGAGGCAGATCGCAAAGCTGCCCAGGCCATTGCCAGCGCTGAAGGTCCTGTTCTGCGGCCGCAACCGGAGGACGCTTTTTCAATAATCAAGGAGAAAGGCGTCTATATAGTGAAAGGGAAACGAGTCGAGCGAGCTGTTAATATGACCAAATTGGAGAGCGAAGAGGGTATGGATCGATTGCAAATTACACTTTCCAAGATGGGGGTTACAAAAGCTCTTGAAGCAGCAGGGGTTAAGGTGGGCGATAAAGTTCGTTTTGGGAAAGTCGAATTGTATTGGGGCGAGTAACATGGGAGAGACACTGAACCTGCTGTTTCGTAGACGTGAGGATGGCACCTTTGAGTTACGAGTAAAAGAGAGCCGATCAGGGCGTGTCGTTAGCGGCAGCTTCATTCCTCCATACCAGACCAGACAATTAAATGCTCTCCTGAAAAAACTCAACACTTTCGAAAGTGATGATCACGAATTACACGAAATTGGACAGCACCTCTATCAATCACTATGTGGACCTGCAACTCCCGGAACGGATCGACGTGAATCCTCGGAACAATCAATCAGGGCCGTATTACGTAGTGTAATACAAGGCGCTTTAAGGCGGCGTGGATCTGTCGCGCTTACGCTCAGTTTTACGCCGGAATGTAATGAGTTCGTGCGCTACCCCTGGGAGTTACTGCATAATGGTGAACATTTTCTTATTGCTTCAGGTGTTTTCACGCTGACTCGCGCTCTTGTACGCCCTGATATGCCATCAGGCAGCGAATTGCCAGTTCATCCACCCCTGCGGATACTCTATATTGGCGCATCACCGATTGATTGTCCCTCATTAGAAATTGAGAATAGCTTTGAAGCGTTGGAGCGAGGTCTCTCAAGTTTGATGGATGATGGTCGATTACTATTGGATCGATTAACACCACCGACCTTTGATGAGCTTGTGCGCTACCTGAATTCCCTTGGGGGCGCAGGCGCCTTTGACGATAAAGATACCGCGTATCCCTGTTACGCCATCCATTTCGATGGGCATGGAGCGTTTGGTCGACAATGCCCTGCTGAAGGTTGCGACGAGTTAAATGACATCAATGCACGCTCTTGCGGAGGGTGTGGAACCTCGCTGCGAGGTGTGAAAGCCCAAACATATCTGTGTTTCTGTGATCATGAAGGGCGTAACAGATTAATCGATACAGAAACCTTACGCGAGCTATTTGTCAGTAGCGATGTACGATTGGCGGTATTCTCTGCTTGCGAAACGGCTACACTTACAAAGGAGAATAGGCGCCACCGGCAAAAACAAGCAGCAATTGATGCAACATTAGCAACAGCATTAGTAGTATCACAGGTGCCTGCTGTTGTTGCTATGCCTTTCTCGATAGAAGATGAGCTCAGCCCGACGTTCATGTTTCACTTCTACGAAGCATTGGCTAATGGACGAACCTTAGAGGAGGCTTTGTCTCGTGCCCGGCAAGCCATGTTACCAATGTTTAAGCATCATAGCTGGTTTATTCCGGTTCTCTACCGTCATGTAGTTGAAGGACAGGAAGGTCCTGTTGCATTTCTAGCAGTTCATGATGAGCCTGAAGATCAGGAATACTCCTTAGCGCATCTGGGCGCTCCACAGACCTTTGTGGGACGAGAGCGAGAACTGCAAGACCTGGGTGATCTCCTCACTCAAACTGTAGGCAATGAAGAACAGCGACGAGCAATGAGGAATCAACATACATTGCGGCCGGGCGTACATCATATTACCTTGACAGGTCCAGCAGGAATAGGGAAGAGTGCACTGGCATTCGAAGTAGTGAGGCGTAATCGGGAGAAGTTTTATGGTGGGACAATTGGTATATCATTGCAGGGTGGAAAATCATTTGTTGAAGCGCTCATCGAAATAGCCAATCACTTACATATTCCTACACAGGCAATGCATACCGCTAATATACGTCACTGCGAACAGGTTGTGCTTGCCTCCTATCGCAATCTGGCAGATCGAGGATTACCAAGCCTGCTGCTCCTGGATCGCTTCGATGAAGTTCAGGAGCGAACTGCAGTTGGTACATGGCTGCGTTTCCTCTGTGCATTGCCAGCACAGGTCGTTGTGCTGCTTACCTCGCATTCCAATCCAGAAACGGTAGCTGCGCTGGATGGAGCTACTTGCCATTGGTATGAGTATCGGGTTGATAAGATGGCCAGTGCAGATCTGCTCAAACTCTTCACAGAGCTAGCTGAAACAAGTGGCTTAGCCGAGCGTATCCATCTGGATGATCCGGAGCAGCAGGATATCCTGGAAGAAATTTGTACCCTATTAGATGGATACCCTTTAGGGGCTGAGTTGATCTTTGGGCGGGCGCGATCCATTGATGGCAGAGTTTATGTACCAGAGGCTGCTACCCGATCATTAGAGGAAGTGCGCGACGAACTACGAGAGTCACAATTAGAAGGTATAGCGGCGGTATTCGATGTTGCGTACCGGCTCTTATCGGAACCTGCGCGTCAGCTTCTTCCTTATCTTGCTGTTTTCAAATTACCATTTAGCCACGAACAAATTGTTATGCTTGTTGAGCCGAAAACTGCTTCTACAGCGCGCACGCTAGTACGTTTAGAAAAAGAACATGCTCTGAAAGGTATAAGCTCTGAGGAAAAAGAGGACTTGTTGCGAGCTGCAGGATCCATCCTTCCAGTAGAACTTCAGAAGAACTGGCGCAGTGCCCGTGACGAGCTAGTGCAGGCCTCTTTTGTACAGTTCGATGGACGTCTCTATAATATTCATGCGCAGGTGCGTCACTTTGCTCACACATTACTGCCATTGGAGGAACACCAGCGTATACATCGTGTAGCTGCCGCGTATTATAGTAGCCTGCCACATCCGAGCGCTGAGCAATGGTTTGCTGCTTTTGAGCATCTGGAAGAAGCAGGTAAGCCGCAAGATTTACAGAAAGCCATCCATCTGGCTGTAAGTGCCTCCTGGGATCTCCATGGTCGGGGGCGTGCCTCTGAATTGCAAGCTATCCTTGAGCGTGCCCAAAACTATGCTTTACTCCTGGGTGATAAGACTGGCGAGGGGAAGATACAATGTTGCCTTGGCGCTATTTTGCGCCAGCAAGGCCATTATGCTCAGGCACTGGGCTGTCTTACGCATAGTTTGACTTTGCATCGCAAGCAGAATGAACCTGATGAGGCAGGTTGGGCTCTTTACGAACTTGCAATGCTTTTTCGTGAGGAGGGTCATTTTAAGCAAGCGGGTGAGTATGCCCAGGATGCCCTTGATCTCTTTCGTAATGCCGGAGATATGAGTGGTGTAGCATGGATGCAGTTGGTCCTTGGAGAAGTGAGTCGCGGGTATGGCCGCTATCAAGAGGCCCGGGAACAATTTGAAGAGGTACTCACCAGTTTCCACAAACTAAACAATGAGGAAGGTTATGCGTCTGCGCTTTTCGATCGCAGTACTATTTATGAGGCATTGGGAAAGTATTCTGAAGCGCTAGCGGATAGTGAAGAGGCTTTGCGATTGTTTACGAAGTTAGGCCTGCGTTTTTGGCAAGCCTGGGTGCTCAGCGAGCAAAGTACTGTCTTTCTTGATCAGGGTAAATACGAGCAGGCTGAGCGTACTTGTAGCGAATCCATAGCCATTTTCCGTGAGCAGAAAGCACTGCGAGGAGAAGGATGGGCATTGCGTGTCCTGGGAGATATTGCGCGAAAAAAACGCAACTCTATTGATGCTCGTGATTACTATCATCAGTCACTGGCTCTATTTAATATGGTGGGCAATCGAGTGGATCAAGCGCACGTGTTGAATTCACTTGGGGCTAACACACTTGCCGAGGGCCAAATGCTGGAAGCAAAAGAACACTTTGAACACGCTCAAGCTATCGCGCATGAACAAAAAGCTCTGCAACTCGAAGGTCGTGCTTTGAGGGGTCTGGGTGATGTAGCACGCGCTCAGCAGCAATTTCCTGAAGCTGGGCGTTACTACAACGAGGCTGCTACCATTGCAGTTCATCTAGAGGCACCTGCTGAACGCTGTGCGATACTGCATCGCCAGGGCGAACTTTATCAAATCCAGGGTAAATACTACGAAGCGCTTGCTTCGTGGGTTCAGGCGTTTGTCCAGGATCGACGCGTAGGGCATCCAGACCGTGAGGCGCTTAAAGAGAGAATGGATGCTCTTGTAGCAGAACATGATCTGCAAGAGGTTTACGCAGAACTTTGCAAGCAGTATGGAATGTAGGGGCCAGATTTACCGCGCCCCACCTCTCCCCGTGGGCGCGATAAATCTGGCCCCTACATCCCGATTAAGGTATTGTCTCGAAGCGGATTACTGCTGTTGGAGCGACATGGATGCGATCACCGTTCGATAAGACATGCCGCTCTACTAGTCGACCACGAATGACCAGGCCGTTCAAGCTTTCAGCATCCTCAATCACCCACACGTTGTTTTCCCAACGTATCTTAGCATGCAAGCGAGAGACGCGCTGGGAGGGTACTTGAATATCATTGCCTGAAAGACGACCAACCGTCAACACAGGTTTATCGAGTTTTCGTTCGCCGACAATTTTCCCATCTAGTTCAACTAACACACGTGCATTCTGATTAAATGCTGCTGGCTGCCTGCCAGCATTAACAGACACTCCACCACGGCTAGCCCGACCACCATTACCAGATGCCGGGGGTATTTGAACTGGTGAAGGAGGCATGCCAGGCCATTGTTGAGCTGCAGCAGGTTGAGGAGGCATCCCAGGCCTATGT
>JBKPBA010000062.1:0-4634 GCA_046726675.1 Chloroflexota bacterium | reverse complement strand
TGGTTTGCCAGATATGGGAAAGATCCTGGGCTGCGTTGACTCCAAGAGTCCAGACAAAAGCCTCCAAACGTCCATCGTCATTCTTCCCGATGGCTGGATTAGGAGTGATATTGCCGGGTGTCCCTAACGAGGTCCAGTTGATTGTACCCAATAGTTATCTCCTTCTTTCAAAAGCTGTTAACAACAACAAGTAGATGAGAAGATCCTGCCTAAGACATCGTGAGTAAGGCAGTATAAGCAAGTAGTGTATCCCCGCTTCATATAGTATACGCAGGAGTCACGAGTTTTTCTACCACGAATTGAGACAGAAGGATGCTTCGTGTAAATGATTTCGCGATATGACCTTCGGGTAATTTCATTGACCCTCTTGGTATGCCTGTGTATGATACGCGTTAATACATGTGGATATTCGGGAAATGCACTGTGTATCATACTTATAAATGTAAGGCAGTACCAGGAGGTAATTATGAGTGAGCAGCAGATTCAAAAAGTTCGAGTGAAACGGTTAGCGCATGTCGGTTTCTGGTCAACAGATGTGGCTGCCCAGACACGATTTTATCGTCAGGTGCTGGGATTTAACCTGCGAGCCACTGAAATCAATTCAGCAGACCAGGATGTTGAATTTGAGGATGCTAACACCTATCTCTCCCTGGGTGATGAACATCACTGCCTGGGATTATTTAATAATACACGACCTGCCACGGGTAATGGACGTAGTCCTGTCCAGCGCACTCGCCTCCATCATATCGCCTTTGAAGTGGATACAGACGCTGAACTTGCTGCTTTAGCTGCTCGCCTCAAACAGTTTGGGATTGAATTGGCATTGGAACCTCGTGACGGCAATCCTGAAATAGGCGATACGCTCTGGTTTAATGATCCTGACGGGAATCGCATTGAAATATCAGTCACTCCAGATGATTCGCTAACACTACCACCTGCGAGTAGTGAAGGACGTCGTACACGCCTCCATCCACATTCTTTGCAACACCTTGCCATCTGCACGTCGCATTTGGAGGCAATGGTCGAATTCTATACAGAAGCTCTGGGTTTCGATATCTCCGATTGGTTGTTGCGCGAATGCGTCTGGCTCCGCTGCAATAATGATCATCACACTCTCATTCTCATGAGAGGGGAACCAGATATTGATCATATCGGCTATAGTATACCTGCCGGTCCGGAATTGCTGGCATGGGCCGATTACTTGAGTCGTCAGCAGACGCCGATCTTGTGGGGTCCTGGTCGTCACGGAGCTGGGAACGACCTGTTCTTGCGTTTTGCCGATGTTGAAGGTGCGCATATCGAACTTTCGGCAGAACTACAACAATACTATGACCATGATGTGACGACTCCGCCACGCCTTTGGCACTCACGTCCCATTGCGCTTAACCTCTGGGGTGTCATGCCCACCTGGGTGCGTGAAGAAGTGCGCGTTTAGGGGCCTGGCACCCGCAAGGGGTGCCACTACTTTCACTCACAATGTGTTGTCTCTAAGAGGAGTAACCTTTGCAATCGTTCGGTTTACGATTGCGCGGCAGTATATTCCGCTGGTGCAAAGATGACCAGCACTCTCAAATCCTCCGCGATAGTGTGAAAGCGGTGTTCAACATTTGCTTTTACAAAGACCAGTGATCCAGTTTCAACCGGGCGACTTTCCTGGGCTACTTGGATAAAACCACGACCACTGATGACATAGTAGATTTCATCTTCGGTATGTGGTTCTTGCTTGTCGACTGCACCTGCTGCCAACATATAGAGACCAGCGCTAAGCGCTGGTACACGCAGAAATTCAAGATAATCCTGTCCCGATTGGTTTTGCTGATCCATTAAATGGACGAGTTCGTAGGCCTCCATTGCCGTGATGCTCCTTACTATTCTTTCACAACAACATTTCTCAGTACTCCAATACCTTCAACCTCTGTTTCCATCACATCTCCGGCTTTGAGAAATTCAGGGGGATTGCGTGCAAACCCAACACCACTGGGAGTTCCCGTCGCGATAATATCACCTGGCTCTAAGGTCATGCCTTTTGAAAGGATAGCGATAATCGTGCGAATGGGGAAAATCATCATGCTGGTATTTCCCTCTTGCTTGGTGATACCATTGACACGCAATCTCACAGTAAGTTGTTGTGGATCCCTAATCTCATCGGCAGTGACGATCCACGGCCCCATTGGGCAATACCCATCAATGCTCTTACCTTTAAAGAACTGCTTATGGCGCGATTGGAGGTCACGAGCAGAGACATCATTAAGAACAGTATAACCAAAGACGTGGGATAACGCGTTCTCTTCAGATATATTCTTGCCACCGTTACCGATAATTACTGCCAGTTCGACCTCCCAGTCAATCTCTTGAGAAACCCGGGGATCGATAATGATATTGCCATAAGGGCTATTGACGGTGGTCGGCGCCTTTGTAAAAAAGACAGGATATTCCGGCGCTTTAGCCTCTTGTCCGCGTATGAGCGCTGTTTCTTGCGCGTGTTCGAAATAATTCCAGCCGAGGCACATAATATTTTTGCGTGGACGCGGAATAGGGGCGGCGAGTTGTACATCAGATAGGTCATGTACTGCGCCAATCTCGGTAAAAGTCTTGACTTCATTGAAGCGGCGACCTCCTGCTTTATCAAGAATTGCGTTGAGTTCGCGCATCCCTTGCCCATAATGGTCGAGTAGATCGAGCATTTGTTCGTGTGGAATGATGTTAAGAGCACGTGCGGCAAGGTCAACATCGATAATCTCATTGTCGTGTACAATGCCAATGCGGATCTTTGGAATAGCTGCGGTGGAAAAGCTGGCAAGTTTCATGCAAGTCTCCTTGTTGAAAGAATGGTGTATAAGCTCTGAGTACTTCGGGCGACTATATGGTAGTATACAATAGTAAAGCACAATCTAGCGTCCGGCACATACAGTTTGGAGCCAGGAAAGATAGGAATGGAGAAATAGCTTATGGCGGTTGAGCCTCGTCTTGCCTCAGCAATAATGTTACTGCGTGATACTGCTTCTGGGCAGGGAATAGAAGTGTTTATGGTGCGACGTGTTATCCAGAGTGATTTTATGCCGGATGTGTATGTCTTTCCTGGCGGGTCTGTCTCTAAGGATGATCGTGCTGCCGAACTAGTAGATGGGCTTTGTAAGCCTGTAGCATTATCTCCAGGAGATCCCGAAGGGCGTACCAGGTTGGGTAGTGGGGCGAGAGCTGCTGCAATTCGTGAGCTTTTTGAGGAAGCTGGTATCTTGCTTGCTTATCATGCTGAAAAGTTATTGGCTATCACTGAGCAGGAGGTTGAACGCTTCGATACCTATCGAAAAGCGTTCAATGAACGAAAAGGTTCTCTGGTAGAGATGGCGCACACAGAGCATCTTACACTGGCTACCAATCTCCTGGATTACTTCGCACACTGGATTACACCGGAGGAAATGCCCAAACGGTTCAATACTCACTTTTTTCTGGCGACTGCCCCAGACGAACAGCAGGCAGCGCATGATCACCTGGAAACAAGCGAAGGCATTTGGATTTCACCAACAGAAGCTCTGACTCGCTTTGAACGCAAGGAGTTTCCGCTAGTCTTTGCTACCATTTACCAGTTGCGCGAATTAGCGGCATTTGGAAGTGTGCAAGAAGCCCTGAAGTCTACAGAGAAACAGCATGTGTCGACTCGTATCCCTGTACTGGTCCAGGAGGGCGGCAAAACTCGTGTCTTTCTTCAAGAAGATGCTGATCATGCCTGGGAAGTACCTGAGCATATGACGAGATCGTAATCTGCCCTGATACTATATAGGGGAGTATTTGATGCACCAAGCATACACAATCATCCTGGCCCCAAATCCCTCGATTATGACTGGGCCAGGCACGAACACCATTATTCTAGGTGGGGGAGAAGAAGGCGCGCTGGTTATCGATCCGGCGGTTGAAGATAACACTTACCTTGATGCAATCATACAAGCTGGCGCGGAACGTGGCGGTATTCGACGTATACTGATTACGCATGGACATCCTGACCATGTTGGAGGTGCCGAAGCGCTGCGAAAACGCCTCGGTGTTTCTATCTACGCTTTCAGCCGGCAGGGAGTACCCATAGTTGATAAAGAGATTGCTGATGGGACGATGTTCGTGGCAGGAGATGATACCCTGCAAGCCCTCCATACACCCGGTCATCGCTTTGATCATCTTAGCTTTCTGTTGGAAAAGCAGCGCACGCTCTTTGCGGGCGACCTCATTTCGGGTATCACCACCAATGTAATTGCGCCACCAGATGGTGATATGCTCGATTATATGAACTCGTTGAAGAGGTTACAAGAGCTGGAAATATCGGAGATTGTGCCTGCACATGGGCCGACCATTACTGATGCGCAGGCGAAAATCTCGGAATATATCCAGCACAGGATGTTGCGAGAGCAGCAGGTAATCCAGGCTCTTGAAGTGCTGCCTCCAGGTGTGACCATCCCTGAGATAGTGCCCCAAATCTACGTAGATGTAGATCCAAAGCTACATTCTATCGCAGCCTGGTCTGTAGAGGCACATCTCATCAAATTGGAGCGAGAGGGATTAGTGGAGAGGTTGGAGCATGATCGGTGGGCATTGGTGAGACCAACTGCCTAGCTCTCTTACCGCCTAAAACCTTAAAAACAACC
>JBKPBA010000061.1:0-5028 GCA_046726675.1 Chloroflexota bacterium | reverse complement strand
CCCGTACTTCGCCAGCAGCTTGTTGGCCAGCTCCAGGGCGTTGTCGCCGCGGGTGCCGGTGCGCAGGATGATGGCCAGCAGCTCGGCCAGCGAGAGCGCCTGGGGGCCGAAGTGCTCCAGGCGTTCGCGCGGGCGCTCGTTGCTGGGCAGTTCGCGTACAGTTGCGTGGTAGTCTAGCCGAGCGTGCGAGTAGCAGTCGGCGTCGGATTCGCGGGAGAGCATGTGCGCTTTTCCTCCTTCACGGCGGTAGTGGTCTCCCTCATCTATTCTGAACCAAGCCTGGCAAAAGTGGAAATGCAGCATCGTCCGGGTAACTGCTTGCTAGAACGCATGCTGCCGATGATGAGGAAGCCCCTATTGAAAAGGTGTGTTGTGAGGGACACTTATGAATGTTCGTGAGTGTTTCGTGAATTTTGGTGAGGTGGGCTTAAGCCAGGTCTGTTAAACTAGAGGGAAGAATGGAGAAGTATGGTCAGCGACTTCATAGATAGATGTATGAAGTGCAACGCGGCTTTCGCGCTCCGTTTTCAGTAAAAAGGGTAATGCATCATACATTACCCTTGCGAGGTGCGTGTTGAACGAAGAGCAAGATCTTCTTCCGATTGAGCAACAGACGCTCATATTTTATGGCAAGCCCATCGTTGTTGTGCGCCTGCCTGATGGACAACCAGGGGTAGTGCTTCGTTTCCTCTGCGAAAACCTCCAGATCGATACAGCCGCATAAACACAACGCATTCGGCGTACAGAAGCAATCGCTGAAGACCTCGTTTCTGCCCTGGTCGAGACGGAGGGCGGCTCTCAAAGAATGGCCGTGCTCATTCTTCATGCCGTTCCTTTCTGGTTAGCAGGCATCGATCCCAGGCGGGTGCGCAAGGAGATTGGTCCGGAGATATTGCGTTATCAGCGCGAGGTGGTGGATGTCCTCTATGCCTGGGCGCAGCCTCCCAAAGCAATGGTAGCACCACCAGGGCTCGTGCCGACGGAGCACATCACAAAACCGGATGTACCAACCGAGGATGCCAATCTCGATGCCTGGCGCGAATATCAACGGCAGATGGTACTCTGGATTGACTGGCAACAAGATATCGAAGCCTGGCGTGGAGGCATCGAATCCCGGTTGGAAGGCCTTGAGGAAGTCACCAACCTGATCCCTGAAATCCTGGAGCGTCTTGGTCCACAAACACTGACACCGGATCACCAGCGCGCTGTACAAAAGTATGTCCAGCAATTGCATGAGCTAAGTGGTCAGCCATATGGTATGATTTACGAGAGTCTCAAAGCAGCGTTTGGGGTCCCCAGGTATGCTGATATTCCTGATCAGGACTGGCAACGAGTGGCTCAGTGGTTCCAGGCGCAGTTAGAGCCATGGCGAAAAAAGTGACGGTATCGCCATCTCCCGAAAAGAGTCCGCATTGCCTCAAATAAAATCTGTCTCTGTTGTTGCTACGAATATGACTTGCTGCTGTTTCAAAGGAGCAGGAAAAGTCAGACTTGGCCTTGCTGTAGCTCTCCATGCTTCTTTGTGAGGCATAGAATCTGAAATTGTCGAAAAGGCTGAAGTTAAATGAGGCAATGCGCCGCCTCAGGCAGATCTCCTCCCACTCGGCGGTCTAATGTCCGCTGTCCCGAAAGGCTTGCTCGCGCCTCTTCGGCCAGCTGCTTGCACCACTGACACAAGGCGCTAATCCTCCTTCATTTTTGTCGAGCCACAAAGCCCGGAGAACTGAGATGGTGCTGCTCAGACGGATCATGCTGACCGGAAAGTGGTTCAGATGTGAGAAGGGACGGCTGATGCATCAGCTCTCCACAGTTCACGGGTTTGCTCAAAATGGCACTCTTCATCGCTGAGAGAGCCTGTGACCTCTTCCTGGCCTGCGCCCGTGGCAGCGTCTGCGCTTGCCTCTGGGATTGCCGTGTGGGCATCGACTCCTTTGGATAGGGCTGGGCCTGTCGTTCCTCTTGCCGCTGCTCGCAGAACTGCTGATACCGCTTCACGGATGCAAGACCAGCGACCCCGAGCTGTTCCCGCAAGGCTTCCAGCCCGCCTCCTGCCTGCAAAAAGCGGATGGCATACGTATCGCGCAGCATCGACGGGCAGATGGGCCTCCTGGTGAACCCCGCTCGCTGGCTCAGCCGCTTAAACAAGAGGGTGAGACTATTCTTGGTCAGAGGGTGCCGCCGCTCGGTGAGCAAGAGCCGATCCCGCGCCTCTGGCACCGTCGGCTCCCAGCCCGGCGTGAGACGGACCTGATCCAGATAGGCGCACACGGCGCACTGCCCGTCTGCCGACAAGGGGAATGTGCGGGGACGTCCCCTTTTTCCGCGCACCGTCACCGTTGCGCCGGCGCGGTCCACATCCGCGAGGCGTAAACGGCACAACTCGGAGACCTGCAGTCCCGTGTCCAGCAAGAGCCAGAGGATGGCGCGGCTGCGAGCCGTCATGCCTGCGTTCTGCCCTCCGGGCGAGCCTGCGAGCTCACAGGCGCGCAACAGGTGGACAAAGGCCTCTGGCTCCAGCGGTTGGGGCAAACCCCGCTGGGCTTTGGGTACGGCATCTTTCGGAAAGAGCGTCTCTGACACATACCCCTGCCGAACCAGCCAGTTGCAGAAGGCGCGCGCCGAACGCGCATAGGCCGCAACCGTGTTGACGGTTCGAATTGCCCCGGTCCGAGCTGATGGCGTGAGAGATAGCTCGGTCAACCAGGTCTGTAGGGATGCTCGGGTCAGGGAGCACACGTCTGTGAGATGGAACCGCCTCCATAAATAGCGCCGCAAGGCTCCCAGGGAGGTCTGATGCCACCGCAGGGTCTTGGGATCGCGCCCGCAGGCACGCATCTCCTGCACATAGGCCGCTATGGCCTGCTCAAGAGTGGTCATGGCAAGATGAGCGGCCTCGTGCTCCACGGTGGTGCTGCTCGACGTGCCGGGGGTTGGGACGTGCACGGACTGAACCTGCGCGGAGTGCTGGTCAGCAGCCGGGTCCGCTTCTTCAAGGAGATGCGGTTCCGTTGGGAGTGGCTCCGGGTGAACTCCCTGGATGAGTTCTGGTGGCCAGGGGTCTTCCCAGGCGCCCGCAAAGGGATCGTGCGTGGGGCGCGGCCAGTTCAGAATCTCATCGCGGCTCACAGATCTCTCCTGGTGGGCAACCTGTGCGGACCCTTCCTCGGACACCTGCAGTGGCCGGGATGTACAGGCCATCAGAGAGAAGCGGAGCAGAGGCAACACGAACTCCCCCTCACCACCCACAGCGGTCATGTGGGCCCCACGCAGCAGCGCGAGCCGCAGGTCATCTAGCTGCTCACTCAGTGCGAGCGGATCGACCTGCTCAACACCCTTGCTCAGTTCGCGCCACCGGTTCGCCGAGAGGACCCCAGAGGCCAGCAACCGCTGCATGGGCGTCTGGGCCGCATCATACACGCGACGCACCCGCTCGCCCTTGGGAACTTTGGCCTGGAGCTTGAGGGAGGGCTGAAAGCAATTGACCACGAGCCGTAGCGCCCTGTAGACCTCGCGGAGTTGGTGGTAGGCCTGTACTCCCACGAGCCGTGCATGTCCTACCGCATCGCGCACTACGGCTCCATTTTTCTGTTCGACATGGCATTGATCATTCTTGACCGCAGGGCGCCCGCGCGTAAAGGTCAGGTGTTCCTGCTCACAATACGCGATCATCTCCTCATTCAGGAACTCAGAGCCGCTATCGGTGTCAATGCCCAGCAGGGGAAACGGGAAGAGCGTGCGGGCCTGCGAAAGGGCGGCCCGCACGGCGTGAGCACTTTTATCCAGCAGCGGAATGCACTCGGTCCAGCCGGTGGCGATATCGGTCAGCGTCAGAGTGTACAGAAACCTCCCCCCGAGGTGCTCCCCACAATGGGCCACCAGATCCATTTCCACAAAGCCAGGGCGGTCCTCCTCCCACTGGGAAAAGGTGCGCACCGGAATCTGGGCCTTGCACCACGTACCAGGGATGGTCGTAGTCAGACCATGCAGGCTGGGTTTGCGTTGGGTGCGCAAGAATCGCTCCGCCGTGGACACACTCATGGCGAGCAACTGGCGCCGCTCTTCTTCCGTAAGGCACAGGTGCCCGTGCTGTTCCAGCAACGTCACCAGAGTGGGCAGTGACGGCAAGAGCCGTTTGGCACACACGTAGTGTGCCGCCTTCCAAGCCAGAAAGAGGGCCTGCTGCACTGGCGGACGGTACTGGGACAGACGGCGGCGCTGGATCGTCTCCTGGCCGTGCTCTCCATGGTTGAGCAGCTCGATGGCATATTTGCGTGTGTAGCCCGTCCATTCAACGAATGAATCCAGCAGGAGCGTTTTCTGGACCGGGGATGCCTGCTGGTAGCGCGGAGCCATATACCTGAGCAGCGCGCGCCGGGCCTGAAAGGTACGTGATACTCGTTGAGGCATAACGGCGTGTCCTCCCTCCAAACAGCCAGGTTTTCCATCGGAGAAGGGGTGGCAAAGAGACTCGTCAGTGCCCCAATGTGCAGCAGTGCGTGCGCTCGCTTCGTACACCAGTTGCCCGGATCCTCCCCTCTCCAGCAGATCAGACGCGCAGGCAGCCCTTCCAGTCACGCATGCAAACGGTTAGCAAAACATCGCGGCTTCACGAGAAATCGTACCCGTCCGATCACGAAGAGCAGGACCTTCCTCGTTGCCAGAAATGCGCGCGAAAGCAACGGGCGACGATGGTGGGGACCTCCCATGCGAGGGAAGAAAATGGGGGAAAATCCGACCCGCGGGTACGATTTCTCGTGAAGTAATGCGCCGTCCAGCCAGTCGCTCTATCGGTGAGTGTCAGGGTATATAGGTACCCTCCCTCGATTTGGGTGCCACAATGGGCTACCAGGTCCTCCTCCAGAAAGCCGGGCTGGGTCTCCTCCCACTCCGCGAATGTGCGGATGGGGATCTGCTGCTTGAGCAGCGTTCCGGCTCGCGTCGTGGAGAGGCCGCGCAGGCCTCGTGTGCGCTGGGAACGCAGGAGGCGATCGGCTGTGGCTGCGCTCATGGAAAGCAGTTGCCTGCGGC
>JBKPBA010000060.1:0-5091 GCA_046726675.1 Chloroflexota bacterium | reverse complement strand
CCATACAGAGTTTTCATCGCCCCTGGGGCGACCTCCATGTACTCAATTCGTGATTGCATTGCTTCCCTCTTGTTGCTAGCACAAGCAACTGCTTGCTGCATGCTCATTGTATTCCTCATACAAGGAATCTAGTACGATAATGGCCTTGATACAAGAGCCATTTCTTCGTATAATACTGGTGCCATTTCCCTTGGGAGTCTCGTAAGAAAGAGAGGTCATAACACCCATGCCGAAACGGGTACCATTCCGCTCCGAGCCTATGATTGTGCTCGATACTACCTCGTCCGTCCCTCTTTACCGCCAACTGTATGATCGGTTGCGCCTGGCTATTCTGACAGGGCAGCTCGCAACTGGGACGCGGCTGCCTGCTACACGTACGCTTGCTGACCAGCTCGGAGTTTCTCGCAACACGGTCTACCTTGCCTACCAGCAGCTGCTGGCGGAGGGGTATATCGACAGCAAAGTGGGACACGGGACCTCGGTGGCGCGAGTGACTCCTGAGACGCTGCTCACTCTTCCCTCTCCTTCCCGGGTGAGACGACCTGTTCAGGATGATACTTCCCGCTCTCGTGTGTCACAGCGAGGAATGCACGTGGCGCGCCTGCCTTTTCTACCCAGGCCACAGGTTCCCTCAGAACCTGGCAAACCGCCCGCCTTTCGGGCGGGAGTACCTGCGCTCGATCTCTTTCCCTACCAGATATGGGCACAGATGGTGACACGCCGGGTGCGCCACTCCCTCCAGGAGGTCTCCGACAATCAGGACCCTGCAGGCTACCACCCGCTGCGAGAGGCCATTGCCGCTCACGTTGGTGTCACACGAGGAGTCCGTTGCACAGAGGACCAGGTGATTATCGTTTCAGGCGCACAGGCGGCGCTTGATCTGGCTGCACGTATATTACTCGACCCTGGAGATATGGCCTGGATCGAGGAGCCGGGTTATCCTGGTGCTCGTGGTGCATTAGAAGGTGCGGGCGCGCAACTGGTACCTGTACCAGTCAATGAGGGTGGGCTGGATGTGCGCGCAGGAAGAACACGGTGTCCCCAGGCGCGCGTGGCCTACGTCACGCCCTCCCATCAGTTTCCCCTTGGCGTGACGATGAGTCTGACCCAACGACTGGCCTTATTGGAATGGGCCAGTCAGGCCAATGCGTGGATACTTGAAGATGACTACGACAGCGAGTATCGCTTTAGTGGACGCCCGTTAGAGGCGTTAGCTGGCCTTGACAGCACCAATCACGTGCTGTACCTCGGCACATTCAGCAAGGTCCTCTTTCCGGCGTTGCGTCTCGGCTATCTGGTCGTGCCACCTGATCTGACAGAGATGTTTGTGGCCGTGCGCCAGTTTGTGGATAGGCATGTCCCTCTTCTTGAACAGATGGCGCTCGCCGATTTCATCACGGAGGGACATTTCACTCGTCACCTCCGGCGGATGCACACCCGCTATGCTGAACGCAGAGCGGCATTGATAGCAGCGGTGGCAAGTGAGCTCGGAGAGCTGCTCGAAGTGCATGCGCCGGAAGCGGGCATGCATCTTGTAGGCTGGTTGCCTCCTCACATGGATGACGCTACCGTAGCGCAGCAAGCTGCGACGTATGGGGTTGAGGTGCTCCCTGTATCGATGTTTTCTAGTGAGCCGATGCCCCGTGGGGGGTTAGTACTGGGCTATGCTGCCGTAAACGAGCAGGAGATCCGAGACGGAGTCCAACGGTTAGCGATGGCGATCCGCTCGATGCCTCATTCCCACGGAAGTGCAACCGAAATACAGGAACCTGGGAGGTAGCCATTTTACAGGTGGGCAGAATCCTGCCATCATCTCTTCTGAGGGGACAGCAGGTACTCAAAAGCCTACCCAATGAGATCACGGACGGCTGGAAGCACGTCCCTGGCCAGCCGCTCGCGCTGCACAGGTGCCTCACCGACCGGCCACACATTGAGAAAAGTGAAGCCATGCCGGACTATCGCAGCCAATTGCCCGGCCACTTTCCTGGCGCTTCCGGCGATGCGCCATCTGTTCGTGACCGCCCTCTCCGAAACCTGGATCGGGACGTTGTACCCGTACGTGATCTCGTCCGGGTTCCGGCCAGCCTGTTCCGCCACTCTGTGGATCTGCTCAAACTTCCTGTAGGCCTGCTCTGGCTCCAGAAATTGATATGTCGGCAACCAGCCGTCCGCTTTGCGCCCGACGAGATCGAGCATCCGATCCCCGAACACGCCAAGCCAGATCGGGACCGGGTGGCCGGGCTTGGGTTCGATGGTGGCTCCCTCGGTCCTGAAGTGCTCTCCTGCATAGGAGAAGCCGGGGGTGCTCCAGAGGCCGCGCAGGAGGTCAACAGCCTCTTCGAGAGCCTGCACCTTCTCGTGGGGCGAGCGGCTTGCGAGGCCAAGGACCCGGTATGCGGGCTCGTTCATCGGCCCACCGGCGCCCAGCACGAGGATGAGGCGACCGCCAGAGAGGCGATCGAGCGTCTCGGCCATCTTGGCCAGCACCGCCGGGTGCCGGTGCGGCAGGGCCAGCACAACCGGGGCCACCCGGATGCTGGTGGTGGAAGCCGCCACCCAGCAGAGCAGCGTCCACAGCTCGAACGTGGGGGTACTCCCGTGCAGGACATCGCCATGGAGCGTCACCACGTCGAAGCCGAGTTGCTCGGCGTGCAGGGCCTCGGTCACCGGGTCGACGCCAGGCTGCATTGCTGTGTGGATGTTCACTCCAAACTTCAGATTCTTGAACGCTCTCGCCATGGTATTTCTCTTTCCTGTCTAGTGGGGCAACAGTCGTTTCATCTCCGCTGTTCGGCGCACGGTCATCAGCAGATCACCACGGGGGCGCAGCGTCACCAGCGGCTCAGGGACCATGACACCCCCAGGCTGAAGCCGCAGTTGGTAGCGTGGCAGGATCGTCGCCAGGATCAACTGCGCTTCGTAGAGCGCAAACTGATTGCCAAGACACAGCCGTGGGCCACCCCCAAAGGGGAAGTAGGCA
Source organism: Chloroflexota bacterium (assembly GCA_046726675.1). GTDB lineage: Bacteria > Chloroflexota > Ktedonobacteria > Ktedonobacterales > Ktedonobacteraceae > DATMNR01. Next base: position 2,111 of record JBKPBA010000060.1, on the reverse strand, counting down.
AAGCGATGGCGTGTTGCCGCCAGCTGTGCCGAGAACCGTTCGGGATCGAATGCGCCGGGCCGCTCCCAGAAGGCCGGATGCCGATGTGTGACGTAGGGGAAGACCAGCACGTAAGCCCCTTTGGGAATGGAGTAGCCACCGATCTCATCGTTGCCCAGAGCGCGACGGCCTAGACCCCAGGCTGGTGGGTAGAGGCGCATCGCTTCCTCAACCACCATGCGGGTCGAGGGGAGCCGTGGAAGATCCTCGATCGTCGCAGGGCGCCCGTTCAACACCTGCTGATATTCCTCCTGGAGCCTTGCTTCGACGTGAGGATGCTGCGCGAGGAGGAAGAACGCCCACGAGAGCGCGTTGGCGGTCGTTTCGTGACCGGCCAGCAGCAACGTCAGTACTTCGTCGCGCACCTGTTGATCCGACATGCCTTCGCCCGTTCCCTCGTCGCGTGCCTCCAGGAGCATCTCGAGAAGATCGTCGTGCCTTTCGCGACGTCTGCGACGCTCGCGAATGATCTGCTCAACGACTGTATACAGAGCGCTCCGGGCAGCGCGCAAGCGGCGACGCTCTCGTGTTGGGAGCGATAAGACCCACGGCAGGTAGAACGCCTTCGCTAAGAGGTGATTGACCGTGGTGAGCGCTCGCCCAACGCCCTCGGTCTCTGCGCTCAGGTCGGTTCCAAAGAGTGCTTTGGCGACGATGCTCAAGGTCAAGCTGGACATCTCCTGCGTGAGAGCAAGCGGCTGGTTGGCCTCGATGAAGCTGCCCGTTTCCCAGCGCTGGGTCCACATCAAGGTGGTATCGGTCATGAGCGTTCCAAAGGCGGCAACTCGCTCGCGATGAAAGGCGGGTTGGATCAAGCGGCGCTGCTTCAGCCACGACCCACCATCGTTGGTCAGGAGACCTTTCCCAAGGACGAGACTGAGCACATGATAGTCAGGGACATCCTTGTTATAGTTGCGGTGATTCTCCTGGAGGACATGGCGCACCCCGTCAGGATGAAAGATCAGCGTGAACGGACCGACGAGCGTAGGAACAGAGACGACATCTCCATAACGCTCGCACATCTCCAGCAGGAAGTCGAGTGCATTATGCAAAAAGCTGAGCGTGTTCCAGGCTGCTGTATACCGTGGAGGTCCCGGCGGGTGGGGCTCACGCTGCTTGCGTTGCAGCAGACGCGGCTCAGCAGGAAGTGGTGAAGACGCAGGGTGAGTCATATAGTGCTCTCCTCGAAGTCGAATGTCGTTTTTGCCTTTCTCCATCTCATAGCTAACGGATGGCTCGTCATCAGAATAGCAAGTTGACTGGAGCTTGTAGGTGCCATCAAGCAATGATACAATCAGTATAGGATATAGATGTGGAAAGCACAAGTACGCAAAAAATTCTGATGTAGTCTAGAAAATCATACTATGAAAGGGGGCACGCTATGGAAGAACAGAAGAGGATGGCTCCTAGCCCGGTCGAGGTGACCCTTTCCATCATTGGAGGGAAATGGAAACCGCTGATTGTCTTTTATTTGCTCAGTGGAACGAAACGCTTCAGTGAGATACGGAGGTTCCTTCCAAGGGTAACCCAGCAGATGCTCACCATGCAATTGCGTGAGTTAGAGCAGGCCGGGATCGTTCACCGGCACGTCTACGCGCAGGTGCCACCAAAGGTCGAATATTCACTGACCGAACTGGGGCAGACTATGGAGCCTGTGTTGCGCCAGATGTGTGCGTGGGGTGAGTGGTACAGCGAGCAGATGGGCCTTGAGTATCAACGGCTGATCCCTGAGGCGGAAGATCGGGTGCTACTTTAACTGTCTCGTTACCTGTAGTGTTGCACGACCGCAACTAGCGTAGATGCGCCTCGATGGCGCACTGGCTCACTTCCTGCTCGCCAGGTCTACATATGTAAAAGTAGCTTGGCCTCAAACCCTGGTTATGCATGGCCATCTGATATACTAGTGACACTAAGTGCCTATCCGAATAACTTGATAACGTGATAACATAGGAGGGAAGAGCAGAAACCTCGCCACACATGGTGGCCTGTGGTACTGTCGATGAATGATGAGTTCATCGACTTGACTCAAGAATCCAGGAGGGGATATGGCCATGCCAACCGATTTGCAGGTG
>JBKPBA010000059.1:0-8273 GCA_046726675.1 Chloroflexota bacterium | reverse complement strand
CTCCCGGTCAGTCGTGCTATCAAACGTGGTATCCAGGTTCGTAAACGCGCACGTTGGCGATCATCAGTGTGCTTGCCTCCATAGCGTTCGCGTGTATACGCATGGGTCAGCTCATCCAGCATCGCGGGCAAAAATCCAGTTGATACAGCAAGCTCAATCAATCACGTTATCACATTCAGCACCATTTACAAGGATGAAACACTGTGTTACACTTCGAATAAGATTTAGGACCTGCCATACAGTCGGTTACTTTGTAGCGAAGAGTAGCGCTGTTGGAGGGATGGTTTTAAAGAAGGAGGGTACTTCTATGGCTGGCTGGGAACAAGAACTGGCCTGGCTACTACGTGAGCTAGGGGTCACGCAAGAAGAACCCAAAACTCACCCCCGGCTATCGAACAAGCTCATGCGTAGTGATGTCAAACGACGCGAACGGACTGCCGACCCAATCTTCCTGGGTGATACTAGCGAGAACGAATCTGAAGACGAGGAAGTCTGGATATCTGATCTCGCTTTGATGCGTCGCGAAATCGATTCCATCGTACGTCAGGTGATCCATTTGATGCAACGTGGAGACCTTGATACAACCCTCAAAGAGGATGTCATGGTGGTTTTACGCGCTTTGCGCCGGCGCTCTGCTGTGACTCAACAAGCCGCCACTGGCGATGAAGCCTATTTAGAATCTGCCGCTGCAATGTTGCATTTTTGCCGTCTCGTACTGCGGTTGAGCGAGACTGCCATCGAAGATATTTAATTCCGCACACTTCTTCACCTTGACATGTAATGATGCAAACTGACATACTGATATGTTAGTCCTGGGAAGTAAGTAATAGGGCTCACTTTGCGCCCTTTCTCTTTGTTCCCTGGCTGGATTAAACAGGCTCTTTTCGTCCTGTTGCCTGAATTGATGACACTTTTCTACAGGCGATGATTGGTACGAAGCTTGAGATTGAGAAGAGATCGACTAGTTAAGAAGAACAAAGGAGGCGAGCATCTGAATGAGCGTAGATAGTCAAATTAAAGAAGCGATGCAAGAGAGTCGCGAATGGGTTGAAGATCAGATAGAGCAGTTGAGTAAGCAGGATCAACAGCTACAATAGCGGTCGCGAAAGCAGGTTCGGCAGTTACAAAAGCAGTCGCGTCAACTACGTAAGTCCTTACGTCGTGAGGCGAGAAAACGCCGTATGTATTGGACCGGGTTTCGTGTGTTACTGCTCAACTCGAGAAAGTACCTACAGAATCGAGGAGGACAACTGACGGGAGGACTTGTGGAGCGCAGAGGAAAGGTCACCCAGAATGTCTTGGATTCTGGCGGGAAAACGACCAAAGATCTCGCTGAACGTAGTGGAGGGTTTACGCAAGAACTGGCGAAACGAGGACAACGACTGCTAGAGCCTGTACGCAAGCGTGATCGTACTTTCTGGTCGATAGTTGGGTTTAGTGTAGGACTATTGGCTGCCGGCACTATTACCTACCAATTAGTACGACGGCGGGTGGCACAGCAGGGAACTGAGCAGGATGAGCACATCGAACTGCCACAGAGCAATTCCTGGGATGGTTCAGGGGGCCGGCCAGCCGGCGAAATTAGTTATATTGACCAGGGAGGAACTTCTGTAGCAACCTTAGAAATCGTCGATGTGGAAACGGTTGAACAACCTGCTGATGCAGCATTTGTGGGTGTCAAAAGCACAAAACTATACTATTCTGTAGATACAGAGCTTGAACCGGAAGACCTGGTTTATTTTACCACCGAGGAGGAGGCCAAAGCTCAGGGTTTTACCGCAGCAAAGTAGAGATGTAGGGGCACCCCTCGCGGGTGCCCGGTACAACAGCGCAATCCATTGCGCCCCTACATATCTTCTTCCACACCTTCATTTACGATGCCGCGTTTAATTAAATATTGCAGAAATTCTAAACGCTGCTGAGGTGAAGGAGAAGTTTGCATACCTGCTGGAGTTCCATCTGCAGGCGTTACGGACTTTTTCATCGTTTCTCCGTCTCCAGATGGTGTCGCAGGTAAGGAAGGTGTTTCAGCCAACTCGTTTATTGCCTTTAAGTCAGATTGGACAACACGATCAGGCCATTCCTCAATAGTTGAGAGGCGCGGGACGATGCCAGCTTGAGGTACAATGCCATCAATCATTGATTTCGACAAGGTATCCTGCGTTGTCCCCTTGTTCATGGAATTGGCGAAATGGGAATACTCCATCTGTGTTGACTGTTTCCAGGGCCACCACGCGAACATTTTGTAGAGCCAGTTCTTAATTGCTTGCGTGAGCTTCATGATATTGCCCCCTGTATATTAGCAATCATGCACTACAGGTATCAGGGTAAATGAGAAGTACGATGACTACTGCTCCTGCGTTGTAGCTCCTTTGCCACAATAGGAGTGTTCTATACAATTCCGCTCTAGAGACCAAAACGGGGCTTCGAGCAGGCACTTCTACAATATTAGAACATCAATGAACAACGATGACTAATATAAAAACATGGTAGCACAACCGGTAAGAAGTAGTCAAACTCTCTTGCAATTTTATTTTTCTCGTGCCATAATCAAGTGGGGTTACAAAAAGGAACCCGTTGGGGTATTCGGCTAGTTTGCACTTAGCCTGAGATAATTTGTACACAATCTTGTAAATCTATACTTTGCTCTTCCGATTGATTGTGATCTTTGAAACAAAAAAGAAAGGCAGGTGTCGGTTATGCAGGAAGATGTTCTTGGAACCCGACTTACCGCCATCTCGGAAACTTACGTCAATTGTGCGAGATGTAATAAAGCAACACGTTTACGGGACGCTCGTATCATCCAGAGCGATGTGCTTTCAGATACGAATTCCGAGTTTGAGTACCTCTGCCCGGAATGCCAGGAGGCACTAGCCAATGGAGAGAAGGATCTGACTATAAGCTAACCCTGTATATCTAGTTGAAAACAGTCATGGCAAAAGGTAAGAGGCAAAAATTCACTTTGCACCTTTTGCCTTTCTCTTTTACAATATGCCTTGATTCAATCGATTTGAGGTAACAAACTATGCGTATGCGCTATCGCTTTGTGACCTATCGTTATAGTGATGGGTCACAGCAGCACATGGAGCGTCATTATCGTCAACTGTTGCAAGATGCGTTACGGCAAAGCCAACAGTCGATACTCCAACATTCAGTAACATGGCGACCTCTAGCCGATATCCACGAGTCGTTGGAAATTATGACGGTGAAAATTGAACTGGCGGGTATGAAAGAAGAGGACATTGAAGTAACACTCTATGAAGACGCCCTGGTAGTTAGCGGTGAAAGGCACGACGATCATGAGCATGGGGCGAATCTGTACTATCACGAAGCGCAGATTCGTTATGGGCCATTTCGTGTCGAGGTCTATATCCCTGCTTCAATAGATCGAGAAGCTGTAAGTGCACGCTATGAAGATGGCTTCTTGTGGATTGATTTACCTAAGTTACCCATGTAGGGAAGCTAGTTAAGGAATTCCTTTCGATAAATCGGAGGACTACAAATAAAATACTGTGCTGCAACAGTGAGATATATTGAGAAGGCTATATGAAGAAAAATCAAACCAATCCAAAATCGCAGAGTAAGAAAAACCTGGAAGAGACCAATACCGTAATTGGTCCAGGTGAACAGGATAATAACAAGGACGTAGGAATCCTGAAGCAGGGGAATGCGCCTGTACTTGAAGATGTTGAACAAAGTCCCCCTTCTGAAAGCCCTGCTGCCGAAGAACGAGAGTCAGACCGCAGTCAACAGGATGATCAAGAGCCATTGAGCATCCCTGATGAATTACCAATTTTGCCTCTCAAAGATACGGTCATCTATCCCTTTGCGGTTCAGCCGCTTGGCGTAGGTCAGGAGCGTTCTATTCGCCTGATCGATGAGGTTATGCGTGGGAATCGTCTGGTCGTTCTGGTTGCCCAGAAGTCGGAAGAAATAGAACAGGCTGGACCTGACGACATCTTCAAAATTGGTACTGTCTCGCGTATTGCCCGCTTGATACGTATGCCCGATGGCACCATTCAAATTATCGTTCAAGGCCTGGAACGGGTGGCAATTGGCGAATTTACCCAGGAAAAGCCCTATCTTGTTGCCCGTGTCGCTCTCAAGCCGGATATACAAGAAGAGGATGACGAAACCGAGGCTATCAAACGCAATGTGGTTGGCTATTTCCAGCGACTTGTTGCGCTTGTGCAGAATGTACCTGAAGGGGTCGCTGCAGCAGCGCTCAATCTGGAGGAAGCACGCCAGGTCGTCTATGTTATTGCTACCTTTGTTCAGATGGAACTGGAACTACGTCAGAAGCTGCTTGAACTGGACTCCGTCCATGCTAAGCTTGAAAATTTGAGTAGTTTCCTGGCGCATGAGCTAGAGATATTCGAGCTAGGCAAGAAGATCCAGACCAGCGCCCAAGAAGAGATGGGGAAGGTACAGCGTGAATATCTTTTACGCGAGCAACTCAAGGCCATCCAGCGGGAATTAGGCGAAGAGAGTGAAGAACAAGCTACCATCAATGATTTGCGCCGCAGGGTTGATGAAGCAAAGATGTCAGATGAGGCGCTTAAAGAGGCAAATCGTGAGCTGTCTCGTCTCGAGAAGATGCCAACTGCATCACCCGAGTACAGTATCATTCGCACCTACCTGGAACTGCTAACGAGTCTACCATGGAGCAAGAGTACAGGTGAAAAGATAGATGTACCGAAAGCGCGTCAGGTGCTTGACCAGGACCATTATGACCTGGAAAAGATTAAGGATCGAATCCTGGAATATCTCGCAGTTCGACGTCTGAAGGAAGAGCGCATGGCAGAGCAAGCGCAACGCCAAACGGAAGCTGTGGCTACTAAGAGTGACGAACGGCGTTCTACAGATCCGTTACTCTCGGCCGAAGCTACACGGCTGATTAATCGTGAGCCGATTCTCTGTTTTGTAGGACCTCCCGGTGTCGGTAAGACGTCCCTTGGACAGTCGATTGCACGCGCATTGGGACGTAAATTTGCGCGTATGTCACTAGGGGGTATTCGTGACGAGGCTGAGATCCGCGGCCATCGGCGTACCTACATCGGCGCCATGCCTGGGCGTATCATTCAGACGATACGCCGAGTTGAAACCAACGATCCTGTCGTCATGCTGGATGAGGTGGACAAAGTGGGGGCTGACTGGCGTGGTGATCCATCATCCGCACTGCTTGAGGTATTGGATCCCGAGCAAAATTTCAACTTCCGCGATAATTACCTCGATGTAGCCTTTGACCTTTCCAAAGTGATGTTTATCGCTACTGCCAATTCCCTGGAGCCAATCCCACCAGCTTTGCGTGACCGCATGGAGATTCTGGAACTCTCAGGGTATACAGAAGAGCAGAAGTTGCATATCGCTCGCAGGTACCTGCTGCCCAAGCAGCTAAAAGCGAATGGATTAAAGCAGGATGAGTTAAGCGTAGATGATGATACACTACTCCGTATTGCACGTGATTACACGCGTGAGGCAGGTGTGCGTAATCTCGAACGCGAGATCGGGTCATTGTGCCGCAAAGTGGCAAAGCAGATTGCAGAGGGTAAAGCTCCACCGATTCATGTGCCGGCCGATCAGATTTCCGAATACCTGGGTCGACAACGTTTCTTCCAGGAGGCAGCCGAGCGTATCGACCGTCCTGGTATTGCCACTGGACTGACATGGACCCCTGTGGGCGGTGAAATCATTTTCATCGAAGCAGCATCGATGCCAGGTAAGGAAAACCAGTTGATACTGACCGGACAGTTGGGTGATGTTATGAAAGAGTCGGCGATGGCTGCACTCAGCTATGTGCGTTCTCATGCAGAGTCGCTGGGTCTTCCAGCGAATGTGTTTGAGAATCAGAACGTGCATATTCACGTCCCGGCAGGAGCAATCCCCAAGGATGGACCATCTGCGGGTGTGACGATGACGACTGTGCTTGTCTCGCTGGCGAGTGGTCGCAAGGTGCGCTCTGACGTCGCTATGACCGGTGAAATCACCCTGCGTGGCAAGGTCATGCCAATTGGCGGTGTCAAGGAAAAGGTACTGGCGGCTTATCGCTCAGGTATTCGCACTGTCATCCTACCCAAAAAGAACGAACTGGACCTGATGGAAGACCTGCCCAAAGAACTTCGCGATCAGATGAAATTCGTGTTTGTTACCGATATTCGGGAAGTGCTTGACGCGGCTCTTGAGCCATCGGGAGAAAAAGCAGCCAGAGTCATGGAAGCGGAAAATGGTCATGAACGACCGAAGAGGCGCAGAGGTGAAAGGGCCGCGGCTAAAGCACAAGTGAGCTGAGCAAAAAAGAAGAGGTGATCTCTCACCTCTTCTTTTTTGCAATGAGCATCTTTTCTTTATCCCGAGCTCATGTTAATTATACTCCGTTCGCAACGTACTTTATGACTCGCAAGATGGGCCTATCACCTACAGACGGTTGCGGCAGGTAAACCAACTGCGTTGCCTCGTCGATGGCAATAGTATGATGACTCCCACCGCCCAGGAAGTAATCACCCAGCTTCTTCAGCCCTCGCCCACTTTCATCGAAGATCGAAATGCCTCCGGCACAGCCGACGAAGAGCAGATGCAAAGAGCGATCTAACCGAACGATATCGGGATTGAATGCCACCGGGAGAAGAGGGCCAGGGAAAGCCTGCATGGTTTGCAAATCAACGCGCGTCAGGTTCAGTGAATCGACGCAGGCAACGAAAGCTTCGCGCTGCTGCGCGTCTATCACCAGACCATGAGGGGCAAGGCACTCATCCGGCAGCTTTACCTTGGAGACGACTTTCAGAGCGATGGGATCAATGACGGCAAGAAAAGAAGGCGGTGTTTGCGGAGCATTTAAGTTCTGGTCAATCAGTGGCAGTGTCACCACAAAAATGCGATGGGTCACGGAGTCGAATTGAATATGTCCGATGTCATCACCAAATGGGGGGTGAAGGCCGAGAGGGATCCTGGTAATGAGCTTGTTGGTGATGGCGTCGATCACAGCTACGTTCTGATTCTTCAGGGCAATATTCGCGTTATCGGGGCTGATTGCAACTCCAGGGTCACCAACAAAGATCCTGTGATCGACCTGGTCATATTCGATAGCGTCCGGGCCATCATTCGGGTCGAGCTGGATCTTGGCGATGGTGTTAAACGGGCTCTGCTCGCTAACAATGTAGATGATGCTGTCACCTGCATCACCGATAAAGACCTTGTGAAGGTCTGGAGCAATCATAACGCCGGCAGCCTGGGGCACGTTGATGAGCCCAACAACCTTGTTCAATTGGGTGTTAAAGACGATAATATTCCCATCAGTTCCCTCATCGAAATTGGGGTTATGCAGGATGGCAGCCTCTTTATCCGGGTTAGGCCCGGTATGGACGATGAATAGCAGATGGGTATCTGGGTCGAGCGACTGAAAATCAAAGTGGTCAAAACGCTGTGCCTGGCCAGGTGCGAATGGATTTTGGCTAGTCCGGTTAGAATCCGGTAGCGCGTCCGGCAGTGGGATATCTTGCACGATTTGCAGCCGATGGAGCTGAGCAGGTGTCGTGAATCGCATGACTACGGATGCAAGCAAGAAAAGAAGCAATGCGAAGCTTCCCAGTACAAAGAACCACCAGAAGATACGTCCCACACCAGATCTCTTTGGAGGCGCTGAAGCCATAGAGTGTTGAGCCATCTGTCTTATCTCCTTTTATCGCATAGCCTCATAATAGAGGATCACCGTTGGAGCAAGGAATATCTGGTCGCCATTGACAAGCATGTGTCGGTCGACGCGCTTGCCCTGGTAGATGATGCCGTTCAAACTATCAGCATCCTCGATCAGCCACGCGCCATTCTCCCTACGCATCCTGGCATGGAGACGTGAGACGCGCTGTGAAGGCACCGGTACATCGTTGCCGCTGAGGCGACCAATCGTCATTATGGGCTTATCGAGCTGGCGTACACCGACTACCTGCCCATCGACCTCGATGCGCACTCGAGCATTCTGCGGAGCCTGCCTGGCTCCATCGCCATTGCCTCCTGGGTAACCGGCTCTGGCAGTTGCCACAGGCACGTTCTGAGGGGCTACGGCCACAGGTATGTCCTGTCGTGCTACAGCAGCAGGCCGAGCACGCCAGGGATCGTCCCCTACTGGTAATGGCACGAAAGACGGACGCAGGATAGACTGCCCACCGATACGCTCGGCGCTATAGCGATTCTGCTCTTCGAGCAAACCGGCGAACACCCCACCCAGACGCTTCAGTTCCTTGTAGTTCCCTCTCTCAATAATGCGCCCGTCGCTCAGCACA
>JBKPBA010000058.1:0-4805 GCA_046726675.1 Chloroflexota bacterium | reverse complement strand
CCTCACGTAGAACACACCGCACGCCATTTGCTGCACATCGCCCGTGAGGCCGAGCTGGTGATCAGTCAAAATTATGCCCACTGGTTGCTGGGACTGGCTCATTACGAACAGAACCAGTTAGATGAAGCGACCTATCACTTCTCAGCGGTCATCGCCGACCAGCACCAGGCACACTTTTGGGTGGTGCGGGACGCTCTGTGTGGCTTAGCCTTGACCTATCAAGCTCAGGGGTTGGGTACCCAGGCACAAGAGACGGCTCGTATCTTGCTCGAATTTACGCAGGAGCAGCACTCTATACGCGAGCTGATAGTGGCCTTTGCTTTCTGTGGACGATTGGCTCTGTTACAGAACGAGGTGGAGGAGGCCTCGCAGCGGCTCGAGATGGCGGGGAAGCAAGAAGTGCGGGGTCCGATGTTCTTCTTAGAGGATCCACCTCTGACCGAAGTACGCTTGTTGCTTGCCAAAGGTGATGATGTGAGTATTGCCGAAGGGCAAGTACTCCTCACCCAGCTTTTGCAGCTTGTCGAAGCCATTCACAATACACGCAAGACGATCCAGGTGTTGGCCCTGCAAGCGTGGGCCTACGATCTGCAGGGTCGTGAGGCCGAAGCCCTTGATGTGTTGGAACGCGCACTCACTTTAGCACGTCCCGGAGGGTTCATACGCACCTTTGCCGATCTTGCTCCGCTGGCCAGATTGCTTCACGAATTGCGCAAGCGCAGAAAAGCGCTCCATGCGGTCGACAAGCATCTGGATACCTATCTACAAGGCATCCTGACGGCGATGGACCAGGTATCGGCACAAGCCGGTTCTAAGGAAGATCTGCTGGTGAGAGAGGGCCTGGAACCGTTGACCAGGCGCGAACTGCAAATTTTGAAACTGCTCGACACAGACCTCACGAACAAGGAGATCGCGCGCGAACTGGTGGTCACAACCGAAACGGTCAAGTTACATACGAAACATGTCTACCACAAGCTCAGTGTGAATAATCGTCGCGCAGCTGTCACCCTCGCCAGAGCGCTCGGTTTATTAACAGCTAGCTAGAACTGGTGAAACCCAACATCGTAACGAACACAATAAGCTCAACCTACATTGTAGAAGTCGTCTATGATGGATTTCGCTCATTGGAGAGCACGTACATCCATAACGAGGTAAATCAAGGTATGAAGGAGTATCCTGCATATGGAAACGCACCTCAGTGAAGTCATCACCACCGCAGCACTCGCGGAGAAAAAGAAACTGCGCCAGGGGTTCAGGCGCTTTGACATGATCTGCTATACCGTGGTCGCCGTCATTGGCCTCAACGCACTCGGGGCTTTTGCTGCAAATGGGGCACAAGCACTTACCTGGCTGGTGCTCTCAGCGATCACCTTCTTTCTCCCCTATGGACTGCTGGTAGCGGAACTTGGTAGCACCTTCCCCCAGGAGGGAGGCATCTACGAGTGGTGCAAGTTAGCAGGAGGGCGTCTCTATGCAGCCTTTGCAGCCACATTCTACTGGATCACCGTCCCGCTCTTGATAGGTGGTTCAGCTACGGTGATTATGATCGCAGCGCTCAAGATCTTCTGGTTTGGCAGCGCCACCTATCTCTTTGGTGGCCACGTGGTGACTGATGTGCTTGTCGAACTGGTTCTTGCCTTCGTCTTCATCTGGGGCATGACCTTTGGCGCGATCATTTCGCTGCGCCGCGGCAAATGGATCTCCACCGTTGGCTTCTTCGTCAAACTGGCGCTGCTCAGTATCTTCCTGGTCCTGGCAGGCATCTTCGTGGTGAGTGGTCGAGCAAGAGTACACGTGTTGCTGTCGCTGACCTGGTCCCCTCCAATTGGGGACTCATCGTAAGCTCGATCCTGCCGATAGTGGTGGTCCTCTGGTTGGGAGCAGAGATGCAGAACAGTGCTGCGGAAGAGATGGACAATGCGCAACGTGATGTGCCCCTCACCATTCTGCGTGCAGGCATCATCGTGGTCATCCTCTACAGCCTCTTTCTGCTGGCCATCCTGATCGCCTTGCCTACGAATCAACTGAGCGCTGTCGGGGGCTTTCTCAATGCCTTTCAAACGGTCAATGGTGTCCTGCCAGCGCCTCTAGCGACCGGGCTGGGATGGCTGGTGGCGCTGGGCTTTGCTACTTCGCTGTTTGCCTCTGGTGCGACGTTACTCATCGCCGTAAGCCGGACATACGCCATCGCCGCACTTGATCGCGCGGCACCACTGCGCTTAGGCCACTTCAGTCGGACGTTCGGGACTCCCATCGCCGCCACGATCCTCTCCGGCATGGTGGCGACGGTGACGGTGGTCGCATCCATTGGGCTTTCGGCCTTTGGCTCTGAGAGTATCGGGGCGCTCTTTGTTCAGGTGCTGGGCGTCGCGATCTCGACCGCTTTACTCGCGTACCTGCTGATGTTTCCCACGTTCCTGATCCTGCGCTATCGATATCCAGCAGTGCCGCGCAGGTATCGGGTGCCAGGAGGACTGGTGGGAGCCTGGATCGTGACCCTCCTACCGATGCTGTATATGGGCATTGCCTGCTATTTCTTGCTGATCCCGAGCGAGGTGTATCTCCAGAACAACCACCTGGATCGGCTGACGTTTGAGCTAACACATTTCGTGCCACTCGCTTGCATTATAGCGCTGACAATTGTGCTGTATATCTGGGGCCACAGGGAGAGGCAGAACCGGGATGTGCTGGTTGATCTCGTTGGCAGCCGCGGTACAGAAAGCTGAAGATGCGTGAAAGGCACACGTCTCTCCGTTTGAACACCAATGACAAAACAGAGATCACCTATTCGATACGCCATTCACCCTGCTTTTCATCTTCATTTGTAATATGTGGGGAACAATCAGGACTTGAAAGACGGGGCTTCCTGCGGCGGTTTCGGTACATACACCGCGAGAAAACTACCCCTTTCTATCCCTATTGGGGAATAGCTTCTATACGCATCTTCGATTATAGTCATTCCAGGAGAATTTCCCAGTCGGCGTAACCAGTTGAGGTTTGTTCTGAGGGTCGTACTCGCTCTCCCATCCCATGGAGACTGCCCTCAGAAAAGCCCTATGTGTATTAAGCTGCTTTCAGCATGTTAATGATAATTGTGATTTCCCCCAGAGCGAGGAGGTTTGCCAGTTATCCAAGGAAAGGTACTATGGAGAAATTCCGACGAGGCGTTAGCCTATTAGAGCCTGCAGTGTACCAGATCAGGGTTCAAGGTATCCTGGACAAGAACTGGTCCGATTACTGTGGTGGCATGACGATTGAGCACGAAGGCGATCCAAAGCGATATGCGATGACGATCCTGATGGGGAGAGTGGCAGACCAATCCGCATTGATTGGTGTGCTCAATTCGTTGCATGACATAGGGTATCCAATTCTTTCGGTCGAATACCTGGAAGTAGGATAATGCGAATTCTGCTACTTGTGATATGGGACTGCACGTTCTCCTGAGAACGTGTACTGGTTCTTTGGTTAAGCTACATTTTATGTGGATTTAACAATTCCTTAACAGAACAGTTGTAAGGTTTTTCTTACGAAGAGTATTTTCCCTACGAAATAAGTGGATCTCAACACAAACGTAGTGCAAGCGAAAGGAAAAACATATGCCCAACGAACCTAAGCGTGACATCTCCTGTGCAACGTCGTACCTGCCCATTGAGGATCATGGGATCATCGGTGATCTGCATACGGTTGCCCTTGTCGGCAAAAACGGCTGTATTGACTGGTGCTGCATCCCTGCTTTTGATGCACCCAGTGTCTTCGGGTCTTTGCTAGACGCTGAAAAAGGGGGAGTCTTTAGCATTGCACCACTCGCCACCCCTGAGATGAAGCACAATCAATACTATCTGCCAGAGACGAATATCCTGATCACACGCTTTTTCACGCTCGAGGGAGTTGGTGAGGTCACCGATTTCATGCCAATTGAGCATGCAAAGGAATACACGAAGCACCACCGCATTGTACGCGCTGCGCGCGTGGTGCGCGGCTCCATGACGTTCGAGCTGCTCTGTCGCCCTGCTTTTAACTATGCACGCGATACCCATACCATTCAGCTTTCAGAGCGGGGAGCCGTCTTTCAGCACCCAGATTTAAGCCTGGGGCTTTTCTCTTCCACCCCACTCGAGGAAGATGGCCAGGGAGGCGTTGTGAGCACGTTTACGTTGCAGCAAGATCACTGGGCCTATGTACTCTTAGAAAGCACAGGAGACCAAGAGAGCGAACCGCCACACTTCTCACCGGAAAAGTACCAAAAAATCCTCCTCGATACCAAACACTATTGGCGCAGCTGGCTTTCGCAGTGCCGCTATCAGGGTCGGTGGCGCGAGATGGTGCAGCGGTCGGCTCTGGCCTTAAAACTCCTGACCTATGCTCCGACCGGCGCCATTGTAGCCGCACCCACCACCAGTTTACCGGAAAGTATGGGGGGCGAACGTAACTGGGATTACCGCTATACCTGGCTGCGGGATTCCTCTTAAACCATTCACAGTTTGCTCACGCTCGGTTTCCACGAGGAGGCAGAGGCGTTTGCAGATTGGTTGAAGGCGCGAGCTGCTGAGTTGAAAGGGGATGGCTCGCTCCAAACGATGTACACCATTCACGGTGGCCATGACATGACCGAGCTCACCCTGGATCACCTGGATGGCTACCGTCATAGTCGCCCGGTGCGCATGGGCAATGGCGCCTACACGCAATTGCAGCTTGATATCACCGGTGAATTCCTCGATGGGGTTTACGAGTATATGCGCAAACGCGGCGTGTACTACGCTGGCTGGCACTACATCCTGCGCCTGCTCAAGTGGCTGGAGAACAAC
>JBKPBA010000057.1:0-5555 GCA_046726675.1 Chloroflexota bacterium | reverse complement strand
CAATCAATCAGGAGGTCCAACCATGTCGTCCAACCACATGACGAACTCGCAGCAGCCGAACGACGCGCTCGCGGGGAAGCTCAAGCGCATCGAGCTGCAGCACAAAGCATCCTCGATTCCCGGACGGGAGATCGTGCAGGTACTCACCGAGATCCCAGCCGGCGGCGAGTCGGGCTGGCACATGCATCCGGGTGAGGAGGTCGGCTACATCCTCGCCGGGACGGTGAAGATGATGATCCAGGGGCAGCCCACCCTCACCCTGCACGCTGGTGACCCCTTCCTCATGCCACCCCGCACGCCTCACAACGCGCTGGACGTTGGTCCCGAGACGGGGATGATGCTCTCCACCTACATCGTCGAAGTGGGGCAGCCGCTGGCGACCTTCGAAACTGGTCCATTCTAAGTATCACTTAACACGGGAGGCCGTATGATGCAAAGCACGAGAACCACGGGAAGCGCTGACCAACGCGAAACGGGTCAGGCATCTCGCTTGACCCAAAACAGCTCGAATGGACCAAACGGAGGCCCTGCAGGGTCTGCACCACAGGGAACGTCCCCCAACAGGCGGGTCTCCTGGCTGCGCTGGCTCATCGTCATCATCGTGATCAACCTGCTCTTTTACGCTCCACTGCTCTTTGGTTCATCGAGTGGAGGGCCGACGATCACCCTGTCTTACACGAACTTCCTGCAGCAGGTCGAGCTGCGCAATGTGAAGGATGTCACGCTCACGGGCAATGCCGTGTCCGGCGACTTCAAAACGCCTCTTCACGAGCCTCAAAGCGGCACCAGCAATACGACGACCTACGCTCGATTCACCAGCTATGTGCCGGAGACGGGCGATCCCACCTTGCTGCCCACGCTAGAGAAAAACAGCGTCCAGGTCACGGCTCAACCGGTGCAGACGCCCTGGTGGCAGACGGCCCTGACGATCCTGCTCAATGCTCTCCCTGTCTTGCTGTTAGTCTACTTTGGCTACATGGCCCTGCGCAGCGTGCGGCAGTCGCAGCAAGGGGGAGGCCTCTTTGGCCTGGGGCGCAGCCGTGCCAAACTGTACACCGAAGAGCGTCCCTCCACCACCTTCGCCGATGTGGCCGGCGCCGACGAAGCCAAGGCCGACCTGCGCGAGGAAATCGACTTCCTGCGCGAGCCACAGCGCTACCTTGCCATTGGGGCACATATTCCCAAAGGTGTGCTGCTGGTTGGCCCACCAGGGACCGGCAAAACCTTGCTGGCTCGTGCCGTCGCAGGCGAGGCAAGTGTGCCTTTCTATAGCGCCAGTGGCAGTGACTTCGTCGAACTGTTCGTCGGGCTCGGGGCCAGCCGCGTGCGCGATCTGTTTGAGCAGGCCATGAAGCACGCGCCGTGCATCATCTTTCTCGATGAAATCGACGCCATTGGGCGCACGCGCAGTGGTGCAGCGGCTTACGCCAGCAATGATGAGCGGGAGCAGACGCTGGAGCAATTGTTGGTGGCAATGGATGGCTTCGAGCCCACTCAAGCGGTCGTCGTGCTGGCCGCCACGAACCGGCCTGACGTGCTCGATCCGGCCCTGCTGCGACCGGGGCGCTTCGACCGGCAGATCACGGTGGATCTGCCTGAACGACGTGGTCGTGAAGCCATCCTGCGCATTCATACGCGCACTGTCCCTCTCGCGCCTGATGTGAACCTGGAGGACCTGGCCCGGGTGACCCCCGGCTTTTCGGGAGCCGACCTGGAAAACCTGGTGAACGAGGCGGCGCTGGCAGCCGCACGGCGAGAAAGTCGCCAGGTGAGTCGCCAGGATTTCGAGCATGCGCTGGACAAACTCTTGCTGGGCGGCAAGCGGGAAGCGCTGATGGATGAACGGGAACGCCGGATCGTGGCCTACCATGAAGGGGGACACGCGCTGGTGGCGGCGATGTTGCCCGATGTCGATCCGCTCTACAAAGTGACCATTGTGCCACGCGGGCGATCGTTAGGAGTCACGCAGTTCCGGCCAGACGATGACCGGCGCAACTTACCACGCACCTACCTGATCGAGCGGCTAGCGGTGGCCCTGGGAGGTCGCAGTGCAGAGGAACTGGCGCTGGGAGAGATTACCACCGGCGCGGAGAACGACCTCAAGGAGGCTTCGCAGTTGGCACGGCGCATGGTGAGCGAGTGGGGCATGGGTGAGCAAACGGGCCCCGTGATCTATGACCTGGCGGACGGGAGTCCTGCCCTCAGCCAGCAGCCACTCGAAGGTCACGCGCGTGGGTACTCGGAGGTGACAGCAGAGCGCCTGGATGCCGAGGTCGAGCGACTGATAGCGCAGGCCCATCAGCAGGCGCGAAGCGTCTTGACCGAGCACCGTGATGCCCTGGACCGCCTGGCGCAGGCGCTGCTGCAAGAAGAGGTCCTCGAGCGCGACCAAGTGCTTGCCATTGTGAATGGGGCGCAGAACACCCAGGTCGGTGCAGGTGGCGAGTAAGCAGCCCAGAAGACGCTCATTGCAGGGAGCTAGCAATCATGCATATCTCGCCTTGACAGACTCTAGCGCATGATATCATTGAGTTGTCTTCTATGTGGAAGCCAACAAAAAAGGGATGTAGCCACCGGCTACATCCCGCCTGGGGTCTCACAAATTTGGCGTCTCATGCTTGTCCGACCAATCGGTCACCATCGGCATCGTATGAGCTTGCCATTTGCTCAAAGCCTCGCCCAGAAACGTGATGAAAGCCTCTTCAAGGGTGGGGCCACTGGTGTAGATCTGCTCGTACGTGAGGGTGGTTCCTGTAGGCGAAACGTCTCCTTCGATTCCAAGTTGCTCCAAGCGCTTGACCACGTCTGATCCGTGCTGTTGTTCCATGGTTTTGTCCTTTCCTTTTGTGCTTGAGTCGTTCCTCTCGCTTTTGTGTTTGCCTGCACTACGCACAGACTCGCTTGACCAGCCCGCTTGTCGTCTTGCCGCACATCATGCAAGCCGTTTGCGACCTGCATGATATGCAGTAGCCGTCTGACTCTGCGAAGATGTGCGTGCAGCTTCTGGGCACTTCGCGTAGGTAGGGAACATTGCCATTTCCAGCACAATTTTCGCTTTCGCTGCTGCTCACGGCTCTTGCTCCTCTCTCCTATTCGACGGCTTGTATGTGGATATGCCCATGCTCGTCAAAGAAAAACGAGACCGACGGGTTGTCTTGGCTGCTCGAAACAGACAGCACAGCCTCGTAGTCTCCATCTTCACCGCGATGAGCATAATACTCGCACAGACACAGCAACACAGAGAAGCTGAATGAGTACCAGAAAAAGCTCAAAAAATAATAAACTCTATCCTATGATACGTAGGATATTATGAAAAAGCTGGAGCATTGATTGCACCAGGTGAAGCAATAACCCATACACAGCACTTAGAAGAAGCCAGGGGTGCATGGAAAGAGGCTAGTCACTGATTGAAAAAATCAAGGATGCTGGGTGGAGAATGGAGAGGTTAAGTCAATCGGCTACAGCACTGGTGGAGGCAAGGGAATGGGAGCGACCAGAAGCAATACTCAGCATAGTAATCTCTCGGGGGAGCACTTATGATCATACAGATGCTGTAGATAAGTGGACGGCTACGACCAGAGCAATGAGTATGTCTATGAGCTGAAGCAGCCAGGAATTATAGGGAATCGTCAGCAGGGAAAGGACCTGGGGAAAGACTGCCGGATGAGACTTGACTCTGTAGTATGGTACGGAGTGTATACTTTTTTTCAAAGGAGGAACAGAGATGGATACCCTCTCGATTGGACAAGTTGCAGAGAGAGCTGGGATCGGCGTGGAAACGGTGCGGTTCTACGAGCGCAAGGGCTTGCTGGAGGAACCGCCGCGCCGGGCTTCGGGCTATCGTCAGTACTCGGAGCAGGTGGTCACGCGTCTCCACTTTATTAAGCGCGCACAAAAGCTAGGCTTCTCGCTCAAAGAGATTACGGAACTGCTGATGCTGCGAGTTGACGGGCACACGTCCTGTGAAGAGGTCAAACAGCACGCCGAGGCGAAAATCGCCTCGGTGGAGCGAAAATTGATTGAGTTACAGCGTATGCGACAAGCCTTGCTACAGGTGGCCGCGCTTTGCACAGGAGAAGGACCCGCAAGTGCCTGTCCCATGCTTGATGCGCTCGAACAGCAAGAGACGCAAGAGCTGGGCTGAATGAAAAACAGAGTAAACAACGTCGATGTGGTCACCACCACAACACTCTGGTGATTCTCGACAACTTTCGGGTCACAATCTCACTGAAAACACGAATAGGAGCTACGATGATATCACCCCAAGAGCGCTACGACCTGGTGATTCTGGGCAGCGGCTCGACGGCCTTTGCCGCAGCTCTCCACGCTGCCGAACTCGGCAAAAGCGTCGTCATGACCGAATTTCGCACGATTGGGGGTACCTGCGCCAACCGGGGATGCCTGCCCTCCAAGAACCTGATCGAGGCGGCGCGCCTGGTCTACGATGCCGCCCATCCCCGCTATCCGGGCCTGTCCCCGGTGCGCATGCCGATCAAGTGGGCAGAGCTGGTGGCCCAGAAAGATGAGATCATCCAGGAGTACCGTGCCCACAAGTACGAGAGCCTGATTGATGAGCCGGAGCGCATCCAGCTCGTGTCTGGCAAGGTGCGGTTGCTCTCCGACCACGAAGTCGAGGTGCAAAGCGCTGATGGCCCACGCCGCCTGGTCGGCTCGCAGATTCTGATCGCGACCGGCTCACAGCCTGCCATTCCCAATCTGCCGGGCCTCTCGGATGTACAGTACCTCACCAGTGATCTCTTGAGTTCCGCGATGACCCCTGGGAAACCGAACTGCGCGAGCAACCCCGCTCCTTGCTCATCCTGGGCGGCGGCTACATCGCGCTCGAACTGGGCCAGATGTTTGCCCGCTTTGGAACGGAGGTCACCCTGAGCATCATCTTGCGGGATAGCTCCTCCACCATTCTGCGCCAGCAGGCCTGGGTCGTGATCAGCAAGCGCATTATGCAAAAATTACCAGCCGTGCCATATCCGCTCTTCGAGAACAATGCGTTCCAGGCCCGCTATGGCCTGGTGATCCGCGAGGCCTCGCAGCGCTCCATCACGCTGGTGGACTCACTGCTGTCTACTGCACCCATCTTCCTGGGACTGCTCGGGCTGGCTGTGACGCTTTTTGTCCTCGCGCCTTTGCTGGTATTGGCGATGGTGGCGATATCCATCCCGGCCTCGCTCGTCGAACGCCGCTTTAGCAGGGCCATGTACGAATTACAAGAACACAACGCGCCCAACCAACTACGCATGGAGGCCCTCACCAACATGCCGGTCGATGCTTCCTGGCAGCGGGATGTGCGTGTCTATCAGAGCGACATCATCGCTCGCGAACACGCCTGGCTCTCCGAGGCCTACCTCGCAGACCTCAAGCGCCTGACGGCACGCTTTGCCGGGCTGCGCACGATGGCTGCCCTGGTGCAAGGACTGGGCATCGCGTTGGCGCTGACCGCCCTCTTCGCGATCATTAGTCGCGGACAGATCAGCCTACCCAGCCTCGCCATCATTCTTCCTGGACTGGCCCTACTCTCAGGGATGATCCAGTCGCTG
>JBKPBA010000056.1:0-2944 GCA_046726675.1 Chloroflexota bacterium | reverse complement strand
GTCGTTGGGTCACCATCGCTGATCCGGTCCTGCCTGCGACCGCATGCTGTTCTGGGGCATGTGCCCGTGCTGTGAACAACACATGCGCTGGCAGAGCGGCTGGCATCAATGCCCATTGGTTCTCTCCGACAAGCTGCTAGGGCAATCCTTTTTAGTGAGCATTTCATCATGAATACTCATCTGGCTCCGTAGGCCAATTCATCTGCTTAACGTACACTTTTCACGTTTCGATATGCTGACCCCTTGGTGGCTCGTGCGGCGTTGCGCCGGAACTCCTCTAGATCCCGCCGAGCACGGGAATCAACCTGTGCCATGCAGCGGTCAAAGAGGTCTATAATTTCATCCATCAGTTCTTCGGCAACCTGGCGCAAAAAGGCCACAAGGATGGGGTACCGACGCTCAGGGGGCGTCCGCTGTAACGCTTGATTGGTCGATTTCTTGCCCAGCTGGGCCAGGAACTTGCGTCGATTGGGGGTGAGTGCGCTCAGGTCCCAGCGTTCGACATCAAGGCCTCGGACGTAGGACAGCTTCTCGATTTCCCTGACGATGGCTGTTGGGGAGAAGGATACCGCACCTTGCCGCAGCCAGACCAGCGGCGTGCGTTTGATGGTCGTATCAGGAACCAGCACCTGATCGAGCCTGACGCGGAGTTCCTCGGTGAGGAGCGGCTCGAGACGACGATAGGTTTCACGTTCGGCCTGCTCGCGGGCGGTGATCACCATGCGCTCCAGGGTCGTCACGCCAGGCCGAACAATGTGCTCAGACTTGAGGTGTGAGCATCCCATCTGGAAGAGTACCATGGGTTTATCATGCTCCAGGGCACGCTCCAGCAGAAAGGCGGCGAGTGCTTGCAGATCGGTGGCACCCGCTTCGCGAAATTCCAGGTAGGACAGAATTTCCTGCAGGTGATCGGTGCGTGTCTGCGGGCGCGTGCCGTACTGCTTGAGCGCCTCCGGGGAAACCCCAAGCTGCCGTGCTACATACTTGACGACCGATGAGGGCGCTGTCAAGAGATCATCCGGCGCAAAGCCCAGATAGCGCACAGCACACATCTGCAAGCCGAAGCCCAGGTAATTCGGTTGACCGCGGTGCAGTAAGACCTTCGTAATGTCCTTGGGCGAGAGTGTAAACGCGCTGACGAGATCTTCGGGCGGCATCTCTGCCGGAAAACGTGTCAGGCGCTCGCGTTCCGCATCGGTCAAAAAGCGTCCAGGCATCAGTAGTCCACCTTGAGCCCTTCCATCGCTGCCTCGCGATCAGCAGCGGAAGGTAAGCTGTAGCGGCGCGTCGTTTCCAAGCGTCGGTGTCCGGCCAGTTCAGCCACCAGCACCAGGTCGTTGCCCTGGCGAACGAGGCTGGTCAAGCAGGTGTGCCGGAGGATATGGGCGGAGAGCGAGAGATTCGCCTCCTGTCCGAGCCGCCGCACCACATCATCAATGGTGCGTGTGGCGAGGCGAGTGCCTTGCTTCGTGAGGAACAGCGCCAATGCGTTCCGTTGCGAGACCCACTTCTTGCGCTGTTGGAGCCAGGCGTCGAGAGCCGTTCGCACCTCAGCATTCAAGGGGACCTCTCGATAGCTATTGCCCTTGCCCATGCGCACAATGACCAGTCCTTTGCGCGAAGATAGCCGCACGTCCTCCACGGTGAGCGCTGCGCATTCGCTGATGCGTAGACCTGTGTAGAACAGCAGCAGCGCAAGCGCACGATCCCGCACTGATGAACAGCGCTCCACTGCCCGCAGAAACCGCTTTTGCTCTGGCGGCTCTAAGGCGCGAGGAGCCTGCGCGGGCAGGTCTTCGCGCGCGACTTGAGGAGTCGGCAGCTCAAGAAAGCGGTAGAAATGATCGACCGCAGCCAGGCCAAGATTGACAGAACTGGGCTTGGCGTGGTGAACCACCTTGAGAGCCGTTTTGTAGTCACGCACCGCGTAATCGCGTGCATGTGGTTCCTGGAGGGGATGGCCATACTCCCAGTGGAGTGTCGAGAGATAGCTACAATAGCGATTGACTTGCGTCAGATACGTCCGACGGGTGTGGTTGGATAGGGGCTGGCTCAGCAGCCATTGTTCATACGAGGCCCTCGCCTCTGATACGGTTGTGAAAGAAACCATGCGCTTTTGCCTTTCGTATTATCGGCACCCAAAACGGTTCGTTTTGAGGTGCCAAAATGCGTATTATCAGCAATAAACGCCTGGCCCACCGCGTATAACGGGAGTTATCCGCATCTCCTGACTCTTCGATACTCGTCCCCCAAATTTCCCTTTACAGAACGTCCTTAATATAGCATCTCATGTCTCAAAACCATCCACAGAAAGGACGGGATATGTCTTTGAGAAAGAGAGGCAGAAGCGGAGGCTCCAACTTCGTGAAGACGGACCATCGCTCACTCGAAACGTTGTTTGCAAGAGACGGTATGACGAAATGACGAAAGTGAGGTTCCTATGACCGCAATCGATGACAAGCGCAACGAACTGCCCTGGCTCGGCAATCCGGTCGACGCGGGCGCCGGAAGCGCGGAGATGGCCCTGCCCGACGGCCGCGGCCGCGAGCGCGACTACGACAACGGCTCGATCCTCTGGACGCCGCAGACTGGCGCGCACGAGGTGCATGGCGACATTCGCGTCAAATGGGCGCAGATCGGCAGCACCCGCTTCCCCGGCTATCCGACCACGGATGAAACTGGGACTCCGGACGGGCGCGGGCGGTTTAACCACTTCGAGCACGGCTCGATCTACTGGACGCCGCAGACCGGCGCATTCGAGGTGCACGGCGCGATCCGCGATCTCTGGGCGAGCATGGGGTGGGAGCGCTCGAAGCTGGGCTATCCGGTGAGCGACGAGATGGACATGCCGGGTGGGCGTCTCAGCCGCTTCGAGCACGGCGAGATCCGCTGGACGCCGACGGGCGGCCCGAAGGCGATCTTCTTCAGCGGGTTCGGCGACGAC
>JBKPBA010000055.1:0-5749 GCA_046726675.1 Chloroflexota bacterium | reverse complement strand
GTGGAGTGAAGATACCCGTAACCACTTGATGCCCATCATTCGCTGTATAAGCAACCTCCCGATATTTGTTCAGCGCTACCATCACGGGTGTATCGTGCATCGAGAAGAGAATGGCCCGCTGACCTGGCGAAGTATTGTAGTGTTCGTGAACAGCCCAACTGGGGATAACGAACATGTCACCTTGCTCCCACTCGAAGCGGGTACCGTTAATAATTGTTGCCCCTTGCCCTTCATGGACATGATAGATTGCACTGCTGACATGCTGGTGAGCCTTTGTATGGATTCCAGGACGGAGCAGTTGAATCCAGCAGGTAAAGGAATTCATGACCGGGCCGCCGGTGTGCGGGTTGATGTATTCCAGGGCCACGTCGTCGAATGAGCTGGCATCAACCTGGGCGAGGTTGGTAAGAGCACGCTCGGTATCATCCCATTTGTAGGTATGCATAGGTGGATGCTCAAGCGATTTTTTCTCCCAGGCCGGGCGCAACTGGCCGACTCCATATTTCAGCACAGTCCCGTTCAGTACCTCGGTAACTGCCTGGCTTTCTTGAGGATAAGGTTCGAAAAAGCTGGCATCCAGGTAGTTATTTAATGGAATGTCCAACCCATCCATCCAGACCGCAGGTTCATCAGCCTTGCTGCCATGGTCATGCCAGAGCCATGATGGAGTCAGAACAAAGTCCCCACGCTCCAGAAAGACCCTGTCGCCTTCCACCGTACTCCACGAGCCACTACCGTTGATGATAAATCGCACTGCCTGGGCGGTATGACGATGGGCTGGAGCGACCTCGCGGCCATTGAGCCATTGGATAGCCGCCCATAACGTCGGTGTCGCAAAAGGCTGTCCACCCAGACCAGGGTTGCTAAGTGCAATCGCTCTGCGATCACCTCCACGCTCGATAGGTATCAGCATACCGGAACGGTGAGCGATGTCGTACAACGTTGACCACTTCCACAGCCATGGCACAGCTTTCGGCTTCGGTTCTCGTGACATGAGCGTTTCTTCAATCCCCCAGAGGGGAGTGAGATAGTTCGCCTCAGTATCGTCGTACAACCTGGTGACTTCAGACTCAACTATAGTTATGTCGTTGTCAATCATCGTATTCCGGTCCTTTCTCTGTTCCTGTATAACATCAGTTTGATTATAGCATTTATTGTTCTGGATCATCTTGAAAAGGAAGACAACCCGTGTCACTCTCACTGCGATGAGGGGATAGGCTGGACTTGCTCTTTACTGCCTTCAATGTTGGGGCGCCCTTTCAGCACGACCAGTGCAAGCAAGATTGCAACTAGCGTCGCTCCTGCCGAAATGGCAAAAATGCTCGCCGGTGTCATCCATGCACTGACTATGGCTACCAGCAATGGGCCTATAACTCCTGCAAGTGCAGCCACTGACCCCTTTATCCCTATCACCTGTGATCGGTGCTCTGGCTTTGCAATATCTAGATACCAGGCAGCTATAGCTGGAATAAAAAGTGCGTCGCCTAATCCGGCTAGTATAGCAATAGGGAAGAGCAAGCCGAACGATTTGACGAAGATCAGACCAAGGTATAAGGTGCCATTTAGAAGCAGGCCAAGTATCATCACTGGCTTTCTCCCGTAGCGGTCGCTCGACTTTCCAAGGAAGGCCTGCCCCAGGAGCATAGCTAGTCCATACCCACCCACAATGAAGCCCAGTTGCGTCGGGGTCAGGGAGAGTTGGTTGTAGAAATAGAGGGCCATCTGCGGTTCGATGAAAGCAAAGGCAAAGGTGGCAATGAAATCGATGAGCAGTAATGTGGTGAACAGGTATATCGGTCGAGGCAAGGAAGCCCAAATTTCTCTCCACTTCGTCTGTCCCGTGATTGGATTCAGCTTTTGAACACGTAAGGAGGCAGGTTTCGTCTCGGGAACCATCACAAGGGCGAGCAACAGCGCAAGAAATGCCAGGATTCCAGAGACGGCAAAGGGGGCGGCGTAACCCCAGCGATCAAAGAGAAATCCTCCGAGTGCTGGACCAAAAATGAACCCTGCGGCATAACTAGCCATAATGACACCAGTCCATTGTGCATATTGTTCTTCGGGAACTCTATCCCCAACCACTCCCAGGGTCGCTGGCAGCAGGCCCGCTGAAATAGCGCCCTGGAAGAAACGTATGGCGATGTAGAGCGGAACTGACTGCGCGTAAAGATACGCACCATTTGCTAATACCTCTCCAGCAAGTGCAACGAGGATCAGCGGGCGTCTTCCAAAGCGGTCGGCGAACGATCCCATGAAAGGTGAGAGCAGAAATTGTGCGAAGGCGAAGCTCATTGTCATCAATCCCAAAGCTTGTATTCCCGAGCCGAGTTCACCAATGCGTTTGGCAAAGACAGGCATGACAATGCCATAGCCAGTCATAGTCAGTGCAATACAGGCTGCAAGGAGGTAGAGCATTCGCTGTGTCTGTGATGAAAGTGAAGCTTGGGGTGGTTTTAGTTCACTTGTTAGGGCAAGCTCACCAGTAACTTGGGGCAATGGTTGTGTTTTCATGTAAGTCCTCTCTGGTTCCAGAGATTCTATTTTAGCCCAGTAGTGACGGTCAGAACAGCTCTAATAACGCTCATATGCATATACTCCTTCATTGAATGGTTCTAGCACCACAGTTCTGTATGATGCAGGACAGATTTCTCCTCGTTATTGTATAACTCTCTAATACTTCCTTGCATTTGGGTATGATAGGGACAGGAGACCAGCACACACTTTTTTGTGGTTTAATAAAGAGTGGCTATCCCTTACTACACACCAAAAGAAAGGTTTCTCAATGAGTATCCCTCAACCTATTCGACTCACCGAACTTGCCAGTTGCGCAGGTTGCGCTGCAAAAATTGGCGCTGATATCCTGGCTCAGGTTGTGGGTCCGCTTCGGCAGGGCAATGTTCCTACACAGTTGCTGATTGGGTTAGAGGCAATCGACGATGCAGCGGTGTATCGCGTCAATGAGCAACAAGCCATTATCAGTACTGCTGATTTTTTCCCTCCAGTGGTCGATGATCCATTTACCTATGGCGCGATTGCTGCCGCTAATGCCCTCAGCGATGTCTATGCGATGGGAGGCCAGGTACTGATGGCGATTAACCTGGTTGCCTGGCCCGAAAATCTGGACACGAGTATTCTCAGCGAGGTGCTGCGTGGAGGAATGAAGATTGTTGAGCAGTCAGGAGGTGTGATTGCAGGAGGACATTCCATCTCTGATGAGGAACCAAAGTATGGACTCGCGGTGACTGGTATAGTTCACCCTGATCATATTCTGACAAAGGGAGGTGCAAGGCCAGGTGATGTCCTCATCCTCAGTAAACCGTTAGGAACAGGTCTCATGACGACGGCACAAAAGCAAGGGAAAGTGCGTGAAGAGGATATGGCTGCTGCTGTCCAATCCATGACACGGCTCAATCGCAGAGCAAGTGAGGTGCTTGTCCAGGCGGGACCGGGAGTACACGCGGCGACTGATATTACGGGATTTGGTATTCTTGGACATGCCTGGGAGATGGCTGCCCAGAGTTTGACAAGTATGCGCTTTGATTATGCGGCGCTCCCGCTCCTGCCAAATATCCGGCATTATGCAGAACTTGGATGTATTCCGGGGGGGACAGGACGCAATAAGCGTTCGCTTCAGGCCCACGTTCACTCTAACGATCGCCTGGGCCAGATTGATCAAGCGATCCTCTTCGATCCTCAAACCTCGGGTGGACTTTTTGCTGCCATTGATCCGGCACTGTGGCCGACGCTCTCACAGCAGCAAGACGTCACATTCTGGCGTGTGGGAGAAGTGACTGAACTGGTAAGCAATCAAGATCTCATCACATTAGAGGTCGAATAACCTGGCATGACGAGCAAGGGCTTTAGCCCGCCGCAAGCCACGGTATTTTAATCCGTGGTGAGGCGTCCCTGGCTTTAGCCCCTGCCTAGACTAGCAATCGCGCATAACCACATTTCCAAGAAACAAAAAGAAGAGGAGAGAGAGCAGTGAAGAAGCAAGAAAGGGGCACGGAGTCTCATGGCACAGGCAAGCAAAACGATCAAGCAAAAGCTCGGCTATAAGAGCGCACATCGCTCCTATTTTGCAACGACGAAGACCTTGTTCAATCGAGTTGCCGCCTTCTATTTCGAGGTGATTGTGGCGCACCCTGCTCTCCTTGAGCTTTCCAGCAAAGCAGCCCTTACCGCTCTGGAAACGCTCACGCATGCGACCAAAGATAATCCTCATCCGGTGATGCCTTTGGCTGCCGCCGTCAGCGCTGACATTCCGGCCATGTTCCGTCGTGCTGCTATTCATGCCGCACTTGGTTCAGCACGCTCGTTCACGACTCATCTTGAGCAATGGCGCAAACAGAAACAGAAGGCGCGGGCCCGTGGCAAGAAGTTCACCATTCGTCCACCAGTGCCGCCGCGTCGTTGGAACAAATCAGTCACCCTCTATGCCGGACAATGGAAAGAGCGCAATCAGCAGAGCATCATGCTCAAGCTCTGGACAGGAAGCTCCTGGGCGTGGATCAAATGCGGTATCCAGGGCCAGGAGCTTCCTACTGAATGGGAGAGGGGGAGTGCTCAATTGGTGAGACATGGCGCACACTGGTGGCTCCATACGCCACTCGAACACGCCCTTCCCAAGCCAGCAAAAGCAGAACATCAAGTCACCACCAATCCGGAGACACGTCTTTGTTCAGTGGATCTGAATATCACCAAACACTTAGCCGTATGCACCATCCTCACCGTCGAAGGCACGGTGGTTGCGACCCGCTTTATCAAAGGTGGCGAGCAACTCCACGGTCTTAGGAAGAGACAGTTAGGACGGATTGCACGTAACCGACGCAAGACAGGTATCATTGCCGAAGGCGAACAGGACAATGCGGCATTGTGGGCGAAGATACGGGCACTTGATGAAGAGAGCGCCCATCAAGTGAGCCATCGCATTGTAGAGTTTGCACAGCAGTATCAGGCCAGTATTCTGGTGTTCGAGCATCTTGGGCACTTCAAACCACGCAAGGGCAAGTACAGTCGGCGAGGCAACGAGAAACGCTCGTACTGGTTACGAGGGAAAATCTTCAAGTACAGCAAATACAAGGCGTGGAATGAAGGGATCGTCACGTGCCGGGTAAGTCCGAGAAATACGAGTAGGGATTGTGCTCGTTGTGGCAGGCTCGTTGCTCGTTATGATGCAGGGAAACCAGCAGAAGGCTATACCCCTGGTGCGCCTCTGGTGTACTGCCCCCAGTGTCAGATGCATGGCAACGCCGATAGAAACGCATCTATCGTCATTGGCAAACGCCTGCTTGCTCGGTATCAACAGACCCCTTCTCAGGAAAAGCCTCATGCTCCTCTGGCAACAGAGAGGCCGGTGAAAACGGGAGGTGTTCGTCGTTCCCAGGATGCCAAAGGCTGATGACGCGGCCATCTACCGATCTTGCTGGGCATGGAACAGCGAACGCGCAGGGCACCGCGCAGGATACAAAAGGGAGGATGGTCCTTTCGGTATCGGGTATTGTTCGCCAACTACCGTTGTTCAACGAGTCGTAGCCATGCTACATCCACTCGAACAACCGACTACGCAACAGTGCCAGAAGAAGCCGCTGGTCTTCCAGACCATGCGGAGTGTCACGAGACGATTCTTAATTTGATCTGTGTACGACGGGAGAAATCAGGAGCCTCTCAGGCGCGCAAAAAAGCCAGCCGGAAGTAGCTGATGCAATAATACGAGGCAAGGATTGCGTTACTTGCTGGGGTGAGGATT
>JBKPBA010000054.1:0-4399 GCA_046726675.1 Chloroflexota bacterium | reverse complement strand
GCAAGTTCCCCAGCGAAGCGATCGTAGCCGACCACCTGGCGCACGATCTGTCCATTTTTCTGCTCCACGTAGCACTGATCATTGCTGTGGCGAGGACGCCCTCTGGTAAAGGTGAGGTGTGCTTGCTCACAATAGGCCATCAGCTCCACATTGATAAACTCTGCTCCATTATCGGTGTCGATTCCCAACAGGGGAAAGGGAAGAAGGTGTTGCATGCGCTTCAGCGCAGCTACCACCGCCTCCTGAGTGCGATTGAGCAAGGGCAAGAACTCGGTCCATCCTGTGGCAATGTCAGTCAGCGTCAGCGTATACAGGAAAGACCCATCAGTCTGATGGCCACAATGAGCCACCAGATCGGCTTCCATGAAGCCTGCTTTGGCCTCATTCCAATCCTGGAAGGTGCGGATCGGGATCTGTTTTTTGAGCAGCGTTCCCGCTCTGGTGGTCGAGAGCCCATGCCGCTCTTGTTTGCGGTAGGGTCGTAAGATCCGATCAGCGGTCGCTGGACTCATGGAGAGTAGTTGGGAGCGACACTCCTCGCTCAGATGAAGATGTCCGTGCCGTTCCAGCGACTCTACCAGCATGGGCAGAAAGGGAATCAGGCGTTTGGCGCAAATGTGATTGGCGGCAGTCCATGCCAGGTGGAGCGCTTGTTGGACTGCTGGTCCGTAGTGGGGCGGACGTGGACGCGCGATAGTGAGCTTGAGGTCGACAGGATGGTTCAGCAGCCGGATGGCGTATTTGCGGGCATAGCCTGTGGCGGCGACAAACTCATCAAGGATGACCTCCTTGAGTGCTGATGATGCCTCCCGATACCGAGGGGCAATCTGGTTTAACAATTCTCGTTTGGCTCGATAGCTCAAATGTGACCTCATTTCTTTACCCTCCGCTGTAGGAACAAACAGACGTTGGGTTACATTATCCATGAGGCAACTACCCTGTCAAAAGTAATATCTTCAGTGAGTCAATTCGCCGGCAGTTTTAATTGTCGCTTAACAAACGCAGCCAATGTGCGTTTGATGGATAGTTCAAATTTCAATAGTTACAGGCAGGGGCAGCAACACCAATTCTATGGTGGCCGTGCTACAAAATCACCAATAAGACTGCAGATCCCTAGCTCAGGCAATTGGTATGTTGCGGTCGATATGCAGGGGCTTAGAGGCACCGTCCGCTCTTCTGCTCGCATTTTGCAGGCTCATTAATGCCTGTTAAATAGAACAGCCTTTGAAGGAGAGGGCGGATTGCTCCGCCCTTTCGCCAGTAACTATTTATTCTCTTCCTTAGCCTTGCGTTCCCGGCATACGATCCTGCCTTTCTCTTCTCTAGCAGTTGTGGTCTTAACGTAAGAGACAGCACCTAGCACCATTGTCGAGAAAGAGAGGGTTGAAAATGCTGGGGGCGATGGACTTGCGGTCTATCTCCTGTAAAAATGAGCAAACAAAGCCATGAACAGGAGGAGATTCGCTTTCTGCCCCCTCGTTACTTGCTTCAGAAACAGCGGTGGATAGTCTTCCACTTCGATAGATGTCGAGTTCACAAACGCCAGCGCCGAAGACCGCTCTTTCGCTGGTTTCCACTGAGGAGGTGACAAGTAAACTCATCTTCTATCATCTTCCAAAATTGATAAAGAATCAGGCTAGAGCACTGGTTTTGAATTTCGCTTTGGCGATGATAACAACACCTGGTGTTGATAAGTAGAAGTAGTAGTTTTATATCTATTAGTAACTCACTGAAGTCGCTTCTCGTGTTGTGTGGATGCCACTCTTGGTGATGAATTTGTTATGTTTCTGCCAGACACTATCGACGTCCTCTCTATGAAAAGTCTATGCTCTGTCCATGTTATCTGCACATTCGGCATATGAAACATCTGCAAATTGTGCAACGGTGATATAGCAAGCACCTCTGCGTTCTTTTCTTCATTCTGCTGCCACATACGAGATCTCTAACGATTACCTGGACACAAGAACTAGGAACAGAGAGAACTGCTTTTTAAGTGATAACAGGGTAAAGAGGCAGATGGGATCTTAACCACCATCCCTATGAAGTAAATGAGGATAGTCTAAGTCTTATCTCTTTGAGCTTGTTTACGATATTGCGATATTATTTCTCGCGGGAAGAATTTCCAATGAGTCGCTGGGTTGAGTTGTTGCGTGCGCATCTGCTAGGAGCTGATACACAACCGCTTGAGGTGCCTGCCTCTTGACGGATATAGGAAGCGTTAGGCTAAAAAGTTCAGCTAATTCCTTGGCAAGATCCTTTAACGCCGCTAGTTCAACCGTGAGGTAGTTATTTACGGATGGATGGCGGGATAAGGATGGCACCGAAGTAAGACCTTCAGCAAAGACTTGAAACACTGCTCTGCCATACGGTACACTCAATGAGGATGAGCAAGTCGGAGTGAAGGAAAGATACCCTCTGGAAAGATGGTGTGAGCCGTGATGCAGAAGCTGGCAGCCCAGCAACAATCCCCTTTGACGGGTAGGCACAAAGAACTAGACCAGTTGTGGACCCTCTTCGAGGCAAGCACGAGTGGTCATACTCACGTCGTGTTTGTCAGCGGAGAACCGGGCATCGGCAAGTCACGCCTGCTGCAAGAAATGGCTATGCGGGCGGAGGAGGTCGGTACACTCGTCTTGCGCGGAGGAGCCTCCGAAGCCGAAGGCATGCCCCCTTACTTGCCTTTCCTCGAAGCCCTCGGAAGCTACATCCGAGCGACACCTCCTGGGCAACTGCGCGAGCAGGCTGGATCAATGGCGTCCATTCTGGCCACGATTTTGCCTGAATTGACCATGGCCTTGGGAGCACTTCCGGGCAGCTATCCGCTGCCTGCCGATCAGGCCCGCCTGCGGCTCTTTGAGGCGGTCGGGATGTTCCTGGCTTCCCTTACCAGCACGGCTCCGCTTGTGCTGCTGCTCGATGACCTCCAGTGGGCCGATCCCACCTCCCTGGACCTGCTGCGTCATGTTGCCCGCCAACAAGCCACCTCTCGTTTCCTGATCCTCGGGGCGTACCGGGCAGGTGAACTGGTCAGCAACCCTGCGCTGGAACGCACTCTCCTGGACCTCAATCGCGCCCGTCTGCTCAACTCGCTCACTATTGGTCCGCTCGTGGAAGAAGAGATCGCTACGCTTGCCGCAGCTCGCCTGGGCTTGCCTGTTGACCCTGGAGTGGCTCGCCTCCTGTATGTCCACAGCGAAGGCAACCCCTTCTTTGCTGAAGAGCTACTCCGTGCCTGGGTAGAGATAGGCGCATTGGGTGAGCGAGCCGGGTAATTCACACTGGTGAGGGAACTTCCCAGCGTACTTCCTTCGAGCATCGTGGGCATCGTGCGCGAGCGCCTTTCGCGTCTACCCAATGCTACCGTAGAGTCGTTGCGCATCGCTGCACGCATCGGGCGCACCTTCGATGTGACCTTCCTCGCAGAGGTGGCCGGTCAGGAAGCAGAAGCCGTCGAGGAGTCGCTGCTGGCAGCAGTAGGAGCGGGGCTCATTCGTGAGGATTCGCAAGGCACTTTTACCTTCAGCCACGATAAAGTGCGCGAGTGCCTCTCTGCCCAAGTCACCTCTGTGCGACGACGGCGCTTGCATGGCTTTATTGGCAGGATTCTGGAAGCTCAGACCGACCAGGGAAGTGCGCAGCACCTCGCCGATCTGGCCTTCCACTTCACCCAGAGCGGTGACCGTGCTCGCGGGGCACACTACGCTCGTTGTGCTGCCGAGCAGGCGTGGCAGGCCTCAGCATTTGAAGATGCGCTTTCGCACTATCGCGTCGCCCTCGAACTTCTTCCTACAGAGGAGAGTGAGCGGGGGACCTTGCTGTTGCGTCTAGGTGAGGCCGCCATTCTGGCGGGGGCGGAGCGAGAGGCCATCGCCGCCTTCGAGGAAGCCCAGAATTGGTTCCAGGAGCGCCAGGATCAGCTTGGCGGTGCCCGAGCCGCACATGGGTTGGGACGTGCCTGGGGCAGGCTCGAGGCTCATTCATCAGCGCAAGCGGCATTTGAGGCCGCGCTCGCCCTCCTGAAAGACCTCCCAGGTTCCGAAATGGTACAGGTATTGGTCGATGTAGCAACAGTATTGGCAGTGAGTCTGGGCAAACAGGCTGAGGGGATCTCCTATGGGCAACGGGCACTGGACCTCAGCAGCCGTTTGGCGAATAAGCACCTTGAAGCCATGGCGAACCGGACATTGGGAAATCTGCTGATGCGTGGAAATGATATCAAAGCCGCTCTTCCCTTGCTCGAACACGCGCTTACGCTGGCTGATACCGCTGATGATCCGGCTGAGGCTGCTGAGTGTTGCGCCTGCCTGACCCTCGCCTACCTCTGGAGCGGGCAAGTCCAGCGTGCCCAGCAGATCACCTTTCGCCAGATGGAGTTCGCGAAGCGTTGTCACGAGCCGTA
>JBKPBA010000053.1:0-4002 GCA_046726675.1 Chloroflexota bacterium | reverse complement strand
GTCATACCCGGTTTCCATCACCGAGGTTGGATAATAACGCAACAAATCGGGAGTTACTTCGGGCCAGCCTAGCGTACTGAACGGCCAGAGCCATGAGCTGAACCACGTATCAAGTACATCCTCATCCTGGTGTATTTCAGGGCTATCGCAATGCGGGCAAACGGCTATATCCTCACGGCTCACAGTCATTTGGCCGCAATTATCGCAATACCAGACAGGGATACGATGTCCCCACCAGAGCTGGCGCGAGATGCACCAATCATGAATATTTTCCAACCAATCCATGTAGACTTTGTTAAAGCGTTCCGGAACGATCTTCATCAGGCCATATTTGACCGCGCCCATGGCTGGCGTTGCGAGTGGCACCATTTTGACAAACCACTGCTTCGAAATGAGCGGCTCAATCACAGTATCGCAGCGCTGGCAGTGACCCAACGGCACTACATAGTCCTCGGTCTTTACAATCAGCCCAAGCCGATCCAGTTCTTCCACCAGGTTTTTGCGAGCTTCATAACGGTCTTGTCCTGCATAGGGACCGGCCTCTGCGGTCATTTTTGCGTCAAAACCAATGACTTGCACGAAAGGAAGATTATGGCGTTCGCCGATCTCAAAGTCCAGTGGATCATGGGCAGGTGTCACCTTTACAGCTCCAGTGCCAAAGGCGGGATCCACAGCCTCGTCTGCAATAATTGGTATTTCGCGACCAATGACTGGTAAGATAGCTCGTCGTCCAACAAGGTCTTTGTAGCGCGGGTCTTTGGGATTGACGGCCACAGCAGTATCACCCAGGATTGTCTCTGGGCGTGTAGTTGCAACGCTTATATATTCAGTCGTCTCATTAGAGGGCGCAATAAATTGGGGCCCTACAGGCTTCAAAGGATAACGCACATATGTGAGGGTACCCGGAGTATCAACGCGAGTGACCTCCAGATCAGAAAGTGCGCTCATGCACCGCGGACACCAGTTGATGATCCGTTCGCCACGATAAATTAACCCTTCTTCATAGAGGCGCACGAAGACTTCGCGCACTGCTTTCGATAGACCTTCGTCCAGGGTGAAGCGTTCGCGAGACCAGTCGCAGGAGGCTCCCAGGCGACGGTGTTGATCTTGAATGCGACTTTTGTACTGATTCACCCACTGCCAGACACGCTCGAGAAAGGCTTCACGACCAATCTCATGGCGATCTGTACCCTCCTGGGTTAGCAGCCGCTCAACCACTGTCTGCGTAGCAATACCTGCGTGATCTTCACCAGGAACCCAAAGCGTGTCATCGCCTTTCATACGATGATATCGAATGAGAATATCTTCAATAGTTGCAGTTATGGCGTGGCCCAGATGCAGTGCACCTGTCACATTAGGTGGTGGCATGCTAATGACAAACGTTGGACGAGTCGTATCACCACTCGGTTTGAAGTAGCCACCTTCTTCCCAGAAACGGTACCATTTCCCTTCAACAGCCTGCGGTTCGTAAGTTTTAGGTAAGGACGAAATTATTTTCTTCTCCTGCTCGATCATATCCCCTCCAGCTATCAATTAGTACAGCAAATGAAATTACATATAGAAAAAGCCCTTCCCGTCAAGGACGAGAGGGCATTACTTTACTCGTGGTACCACCTTGTTTCGATCAATTTCCTGAAAAATTGACCCTCATAAAACGCAGTAACGGGCGCTCCCGTGGAAATTGCAGCATCCAGACTCCCAGGCGACCTTCAGCACATATGCTCCGGGGAAAACTTACAGCCTATACGGTCTTCCCTCTCTCACGGAGTATATGCTTACTCCTCCTGCTCACCGTCCCATGTACAGTTCTATGTATTGGTTACAGTCTACCGGGTAAGCAGCAACATGTCAAGAGTACTTAAGACCCTTGCTCACGTCTTCTTGAGCGGTGACAACGAAAACAGCCTATCAGCAATGATATCACCGCTAAAGCTAAATGGCTTCAAACCTGGAATTGCGCTGCTATCGATAGTGATCAGCACAGTAGGAATATATCCACCTTGCTTCTGTACCAATAGCGAATAGGATGGCTGACCAGAAATATGCTTAACAGCATTGGGAACATACCATTGAAGTTTGATTGTTGATATACAATTCTTAGGCGTCAATGTCAAGCCACCCCACATGGCTCGACCAGGCAGATCCGTGGTAAGCTCAGTTGGACCACCCAGGCTATCAACAGGCCAGGTACTCCCAAGACCACGAAGACCAAGCGAATAGTTTCCACCGGGACAATAACGCACATCAGTCGGGAAAGATTTAGCATATTGAGCACACTGATCCATCGGAGGAGGTTTAGCACTTGTACCTTGTGGTAGCGGAGTTTGTCCCCCTGTCTTCCCCGTACCATTTGTTGGTGGTTTAGCAGCGCATAGAGATTTTCCACTATCAAACCCATCTCCACCAATCAATTGAGCATTCGCGGGCGCATAGACACGAATATAATCAGCGTACGTATCATACCCATAAACAGGCCCGGTTTGCTTATAATCTAGAGTTATTGTCAGGTTATGATATGCTCCGTCCTGTGCATTGATTGAGATGTTATCCTGCTCCGTCGTATGCACATACTGGCTGGCTTTGCTAATGCTAATGTTCGATTGCACCACCATAAAGCCATCCTGCTTAGAAAAGGTATCCATCGCGCCACTATAGCCATGTTGGATCATCCAACCTTCAGCTAGCGGATTGGTGAAGTAGATCTCCAGGTCACGTGACTGTATGTCCTTGACAGCATTTTGCATAATCTTCATAAGCACTTTGACCGGCTCATGACGAACTTTATCAAGCAGCAGGCGACCAAGAAGTGAAGTAAAAGCTTTTCGCGTGGCTGCATTGTTTGTACCGGTTAGCTGCCTCTGTAACCTGATGGCCCCAAAGTCCTGCTGATAATAGTGGAGCTTATCTTCAAGGTTCTGGGCGGTTATAGTTTCAGTGTATTGCGGTACTTTTATCGGCCCAATCACATTCAGAACATGAGCAATGACCGTGGGTGTTAAAGCAATATTGCCATCAACAGGCCCGCCTCCCTCTTCCTGGAAAACCTGCATGGCCAACTTTGCGGTTGTAGGAAAGTCTCCAGAAAGATTGGCATCCCGCAGTCCGAAGTATCCAAATTTCATCCAACTACGATACTCTGGTGGAGCCTGGCGGCCTAATTCCGCGCCATTACCTGCGTAGTCAAGCTCAGTTATGTCTTGTAGTGAAAAAGGAGCCACACGCCCATTTTGAATAGTAAGAACACCGTACAATCCCGTAAAACCTCCGCCCGGGCGAAGTTCACCACGATCCATCGTCTGCACCAGAAAGTGACGTGCATGATCAATACCGAGTAACCATGAGACGATCCCTAGTAAACTCTGACCCTGCGTAATCAAATCTTGCGCTTTGGGCATCAAAGCCATTAGAGAGCTAAGCTGTTTTTTCTGAGTATCGCTGATCGGTAAATCCTTTAGTGACACCTGGCTCATCTGCAAACGTATGTCATTAATGAAGTATTGAGCGTGGATTATGACACCTTCGGCATTTGAGATATCTGTTGCAGTGATGAGTGGTTTCTTGGTCCCATTGGCTAGAGGCGAACTATGAATGATGTTTGCACCAAGAAGAGCAATACCCACTAATTCTCTACCCATACGTGACACATCTATTCCGACTTGAACGAGGTGCTGAGCCATGTCGAGCTTGCTACTATATTGGGGAGCAAATTGCTGAATCGCCGACTGTACATCTGAACGATTCACAAGTTGCTGCAACTGCACGAAGTCACTTTCTGCCATGCCAAACTCAGATTGAGCTTGTTGCAACTTCTGTGCATCAAGCGCTGCTGTAGGATCGCTTTTAGAAATAGGGAGCAGATTCTTCACTGTGAGCAAATGGTTGACACCATCCAGCGCAACATTCCGTATCGAATTGTAAGTACTATACGCGGCCAGGCCAGTACCTAGAGGGAGAAATATCACAAACATCAGTGAAGCCACTACTGTTGTAGCCACTATACTA
>JBKPBA010000052.1:0-5428 GCA_046726675.1 Chloroflexota bacterium | reverse complement strand
ATGATGGTAAATGATCTGTTTGCTCCATAGTCCACTTATTATCCTAACCTTCATTTTGAAGACCCCTTGCTTCCAGCTTTGGGGATGAAAAATGGCTATCCCGTAGGGCGCATATGCTTGACTTTTACACCATAATATGCTGCAATGTAAAAATGGAACAGAAACGAGCGTACAAGTACAGGTTTTACCCAACGGATGAGCAGAAACACGTTCTTGCTCGTACCTTTGGGTGTGCTCGTTTCGTGTACAATTGGGCCTTGCGCCAAAAGACTGACGCATTCTACCAGGAAAACAAGCGACTGTACTATAAAGACCTCTCGGAAGCCTTGACGCTCCTCAAGCGTACCGATGCATACTGCTGGCTCTCGGAGGTGTCTTCTGTTCCTTTGCAACAAGCCTTGCGTCACCTGGATAAAGCGTTCCTCAATTTCTTTGAGGGGCGTGCTAAGTACCCTACGTTCAAAAAGAAACGTCATCGGCAGTCTGCTACCTACACGTCCAATGCTTTCAAATGGGATGGGATTTCGCTGACACTGGCAAAGATGACTGAACCTCTCGACATGTGTTGGAGTCGTCCTTTGCCCGATGGTGTCACACCAAGTAGTATCACCATCACGAAAGACTGTGCCGACCGTTACTTTGTGTCTCTGCTGGTAGAAGAAGATATCAAACAGCTTGAGCCGATTCAAACGTCTGTTGGAGCTGACCTTGGCTTGAAAGAGTTCGTCATCCTCTCGACAGGTGAATCTGTTGGCAATCCTAAGTTCTTCCACAAAGATGAGAAGAAACTGGCAAAAGCTCAGAGGCGACATACCAGGAAACAAAAGGGCAGCAAGAATAGAGCCAAAGCCCGTAAGAAAGTTGCTCGCATCCATGCTCGTATTGCTGATAGGCGTCGTGACTTCCTGCATCAGCTCTCGACCCGTCTGATTCGTGAAAACCAAACGATCTGCGTCGAGACATTGGCAGTCAAGAACATGGTCAAGAACCACAGCCTTGCAAAAGCTATCAGTGATGTGGGCTGGTCGGAGTTTGTGTCCCAATTGGAATACAAAGCAGCATGGTATGGACGAAACCTTGTCAAGATCGACAAATGGTATCCCTCTTCCAAACGCTGCTTTGACTGTGGACATATTCTCGACTCCTTACCGCTTGCTGTGCGTGTCTGGACATGCCCTGAATGTGGGGTGATCCATGACCGTGACATCAATGCTGCTCGTAACATACATGCCGTGGGGCTCACGGTATTTGAAGCCTGCGGAGAGGCTGTAAGACCTGGACGGGCCAAGGCACGTTCGGGCAAGCTTCGATGAAACAGGAAAGCTCACTTGTGAGAGTGAGAGTCCCCCGCTTTCAGGCGGGAGAGATGTCAACATTCGCTCTTGGTGACTGTCTTACATCTCCTCCGGTAGTGTCATGCCGAACCACGAGATTCTTCGCTACGCTCAGAATGACAGCACCGGCGGTGTCATGCCGAACCACGAGATTCTTCGCTGCGCTCAGAATGACAGGCTAGTGAACTTTTCAGACGCACTCCTGGATTTACATAAGCAAGTTTCGATCTCTCTTTGTAAGCATATGAGAAAAAGAGAGATCACGTCAACAACAAAGAGTTGTAATTACCTTGCCCCCTCAACACCGCTATGTTACACTAAAAGCAAGGTGCAAATGCCGCCACCTGACTGGTGTCGGCTTTACTCTTTTGGCGTAAGTAATTACCCTTTCATCGAGGTAGGCCCTTATGGCGCGAGAATCGCAGGCAGAAGTAGCATCACATAGGACTGGTGAAGACGAACAAAGTAGTGGGAAAAGCCTTTTAGGCCCCATCCTCTGCTGGGCAGTTGTTTTCGCAGACATCGGCACCTCGATATACTATGTCCCAGGAATCCTCTATAACACTGAAGATATTACTACCCTGGCGGGATTTTTCGTTCTATTAACTATGTCCGTGTTTATACTACTTACTCTGAAGTATGCGGAGGTAACCGATCGCTTCCCTCAAGGCGGAGGAGTGGTAACAGTGGCAGCGCAGGCGATGAACCATTGGGTCGGAGCACTCGGCGGCATGTTTATACTCGTCGATTACTTCCTTACCGCTGCTATCAGTTGCCTCTCGGGAGTTTTTTATCTAGGTGTCGTTCTCCCCGCAATTGGCCCGTTCGCTTTGTGGATTGCTATCGCCACTCTGATACTCTTAGGTATTCTCAACTGGATAGGCATCAGTGAGAGTGCAAAAGTGAGTTTTGTGGGAGCCATCATTGCTTTTCTCAGCGACGTGGCTATCCTTGTGACGGTTTTTACTCACATTTCTTTCTCAGACTTCATTGCACTTATCCCCAGAATGTTTGCGAACCATTCGCTCACACCGCTCTCCATCTTGATAGGTTTCGCTGCTTCCTTCCTTGCCTTCTCCGGTCTGGAGAGTATCTCGCAACTTTCTCCCGTTATGAAAACGCCGCGTAAAAAGGTTGCAGGACTCGCACTTTTGTTTGTCGTGTTGACGATCGGCATTACTAGCCCTCTCTTGACCATGCTATCGACAGTACTACTACCGGCTCAAACCCTAAAAGATCCACTACTTTCGGGACAGGTCATTTCGTTACTCGCCGGTAACTGGGGCAACATTATTTTGCAAACTGAAGTTGCTATCAGCGCCAGCGCATTGCTGGTATTTGCCAGCAATACGGCTATTATCGGCGCCTACCACGTATTCATGGCACTTTCGCGTATGGATTTTTTCCCGGCCTTTGTTCTCAAACGCAATAAGCTGCGCGGAACACCCCAATACGCTATTGCTCTTGTTACGGGCATCCCCATTGCAATCCTCTTGATAGTGAATGGAAACATCAATATTCTTGGAGACATGTACGCTTTTGGATTGCTTGGGGCTTTTACGCTTACCTGTTTAGGTTTGGATATCGTTCGTCACCGTGAACATAAGGCAGCCCGCACCTTAGCTGCTCAATTATCAAAAACTAATGGCGCCTCGCAACCTACCCACGATGATGAGCTGTACCATGTAGCGGAATCCGGTCCAGCAAATGCCCGGGTCGACGGACCTGCACCTCCAGGCGGATTAGAGCTTGAAAACATTGAAATGCTGGCTTCTCCAGTGCACAACTGGCGCACAAGAATACGAGAGATCTGGTACAATATTGACTTCTGGCTAGGTGTACTTACTACATTCCTGGTGGCCATTGCGTGGACTACCAATCTTATTTACAAACCCCTGGCAACACTTTTTGGCGGTACTGTTGCTGGCATTGGCATGCTTGTTGCTTACTTTAACTATAGACAGCAAAAGCAGAAAGGGTATCTGCCTGTTGTCTATACTGGTATTGAAGGGCGCCTGCCCGGTTCTGTACTGGCTGTGCTCACGGCAAAAAATGGGCGTAATGATATGGTTATACGATCAGCCATCAATAGTGCGGAAGGCAAGCCCGTTGTATTTCTGTATTTAGGTGAGCCAAAAGCCGCACGAATTCCACAAATATTTGAAGTTTATGATCCTTATCTTGATGATCCAGAAGCTAAAAAGTCCTTTGGCAAGGCAGAAAATCTTGCACAAAAGTCTAAAATTCCTCGCCGGTTTGTTTATAGCGCAGAAGAGCCTGGTGCGGTCGCAGATGTATGGCATATTGCCCATCCTCACGATACAATCATTGCAGCAGTTTATGCTGGTGATGTTGCAGACGTAAATCCCGACCGCATCCGCTACGAATTAACGCCCGATGGCAAAGTAGCTCACTTGATCAAACGCTGGTGATAGATGAGACTATTACTTGCTTTATGACTACGACAAAAATACGTCTGTTATTACTTATATTTCTGCTACTTGCCGTCTTTCTGTCATCCTGCAGCCCTGGGCATGTCGG
Organism: Chloroflexota bacterium; assembly: GCA_046726675.1. Taxonomy (GTDB): domain Bacteria; phylum Chloroflexota; class Ktedonobacteria; order Ktedonobacterales; family Ktedonobacteraceae; genus DATMNR01. The sequence continues at coordinate 1,553 of JBKPBA010000052.1, read as the reverse complement.
GAACAACGAGATTTCCTTTGTACGCGATAGACACCTGTGGACAATCGATCCCGATGGCGCTAATGCATTTGAAGTCATCTCAGACAGCACTGCAGTTATCGGTTATGAATGGTCTCCAGACCATCGAATCTTTGCTTTTAGAACTCTCGATAGCAATTTCTCCAAAACCGCAACAGGACAACATCTAACCAGTAATCCTGTTACAGGGCTAACAAATGACGTTCCGAGTGTCCTTAATACAATCGGCATCGACGGTGGTTCACCCATTCCCTTTGCTGTTTCAAGTGCAGGCATCCAGCATAGTAATGCATGGTGGAATCCCCCCGGCAACCGCCTGCTCTATCGAGAAGAGACCATCGCTCTAATCCAGAATCCAGGAACACAATCGTGGTGGGTATCTCAAAACGATCAGCCATTAGACATCGCCCGCAAATTACTACCTTATACGTACTCTATTCCTACTTTATCAATGAATAATCTGGCTATAGGAAATTCCAGTCAAGGGGTCTTTACTACTACGCTTGCCGGAACTCAGTTCCAATTTATCCTACAGGGTGCGCTTCCTGGACATCCACTTCCTGCATCCCTGGAACGTATATTATGGCAACCTGCTCACCTGAATCCGAGTATACTTTATGCCATTACTACAGAAACTATCGGCAAAGTACCCTCGTTTCTTTGTAGGGGCGGGAGCGGTGGAGTTGGGAGTGGGGACCCTTGTGGTCGCCCTCGGGGTTCCAATACCACGGCTATGCCATTCCAGCTTATTTTACGTGATCCTCATGAGCAAACCAGGACCATTGCCACCTGTAGCTGCACCCAATTTGCCTGGTCACCCGATGGCAATTATGTACTTTATACAACAGGCACGATGTATACAATCCTTAATATAAAAGATTTTTCCTCCTTTAGTGTTCCTGGTGAATATGGTAGCGTGCCTTACTGGTCACCTGACAGCCGGTTCATTATCTTTGATGGTTTACATACATTGCAATTTGTCAATGTTGCTGATCAGCGGAAACAACTGTTACTGAATGATTTGACATCAGGATCTGATTCTGCATTTTCTACTATGCCTGATGCGCGAGCACTGCTACAACCCATCTCTAATAGTAGCTGGGCGCCAGATAGTCGACAGTTCCTTTTCTTAACCAGAGATCGATTGTCGTGGCAAGGGAATAATTTGAATTCAGGCAAAGGACTTTATACGGTGTCTATAGATGATAAAGGACAAGTGCAAGCATCACCTGCAGTTGTCGATACTGGTAACGATTCGCAGGCAGGCTGGACATATGAAGATCCTAACACGTCGTTTCTTTTTTAGATGTAATACTGTCATGCTGAGCGCAGCGTAGCATCTCTAAGCGCATCGAGAAAGATGCTTCGCTGCGCTCATCATGACATCCGGGGCAGCAATCACTTCGCGGAGTTTACACTGAGCGGAGCGAATGTGCTCAGGGTGACGGATAGTATACTATAAAGAGAGTCTCGCCTGGCAAAACTTATGATTTGGATGGTTCAACACAATGAGCAAATTACCCAAAGACCAGCAC
>JBKPBA010000051.1:0-4954 GCA_046726675.1 Chloroflexota bacterium | reverse complement strand
GTTTGAGTCGGTGCATGTAGCGTGTTCATCGTTTTGCTCCTATTTTTCAACAGGCTGGATCGCTCTACTGTTCCCATCGTGGCGCTACACTCTCTCTCTCATCAATTTCCGGCAGCAGTCGCGTGTCCCTTCCACTCGATGGTTCAGTATTACGTAACCAGAGAGAGACATGCGCCGGCTGCATGGTCTCTTGAACGACCGCTAACAAATTCTCCCTCAACTTGTTCAAGTCCATCTCATTGCGCAAGGAGGCACTGAAAGCAGCAAGGGTACGAGCGGCATCATACCTGGAGCGATAGAACCTGCGGTCGATGGTGCACTGAATACGTCTCCTCAAGGGTTGGAACAGCGCGGCAATACCAAGCGTAGAAGCGACAATCACCACGGGAGTTTGTGCCCCCTGTTGAAAGTTGTCCTGTGAACACGCTCAAAAGCGATTGCAGGGCAAAGACACTCGCGAAGTAGACCAGGGCCAGAATTGCTGTCAACGAGCCATAGACCAGCGTGCGATTGATAAGTATATCAATGTCATAGAGCCGGTAGAGCAAAATGGCAAGGCCAATGGAGAGCGGGACGATGAGCACGTCTAAGATATAGGCAGGTCCAATGGCAAGCTGATAGAACGAGCCAGCTTGCCCAAGTGAAGTGAAGATATACAGTGGCAATGTTAACCCGACTACGATGATACCTGCCACACTTCCACCATAGATGACCCACTTGGTCTGCTGACGCTGTAGTGGGCTGGAAGCATAACGATAGCGGTAGAATAGCGCGATCACGATCAAGACTACCTCTCCAAGCCATACCAGATTAAGTGCCAAATACATGAAGGAGACATCACGGAAGAGGAGGCAGACCATCCCCGATACGACCCAGCAGGATACAAACCAGCGCGTCCATCGTGGCACAAACCGCCCATTAGGAAAGAGTAAGCAGACCAGGAAAAACACTCCATTTCCGAGTACATTCAAGACGATGACGAGCACTTGCCATGCAGAGTGGCTCCCCTGTAATGCAAATGTGACGTACAATGTGCCTAGCGCCACCATCCCCAGGGCCACCAGGAGCGCCATCCAGTCATCGGACCTGCGCCAGAAAATCACGGCACTAACGGCGAAGCAGAGGAACGCTGAGGCAAGAGTGAGCGCGAGGGTGAAGGTGGCATAGGTGCCGAGGGAGATGCCAAGCTTCTGGATGGCCTGTTCAGTGTCAGAGGTGGATTGTACGAGACCACACGTAGCGCCTGTACAGACGGTCTGCAGGAATGTATAGTATGCCGGGAGCATGGCAAGAAAGAGCGCAACTATCAAGGTGACCACTGCTACCCATAAGACTCGCACAAGGATGAGCCGGCGACCAAACAGGCGCGTTCTTAATTCATCGTGCTGATCAGGGGATAGAGTTGTCTCTGTTGCCATAAACGGATCTCTCGCCCTCTACTACTTTGATGTATCGCCACTTTCATACACATAGAAATTTGACATTTTGACTCCAATACACGCTAGCACTTATACAAGCATAACATTACTCTTCTCTATCTCTCATGGATACTCATGCGTAAGCCATATTTAGGTCGCAGCGTCACCAGCATCTGAGGCTCGACCGGGTGACCTGGAACCATGCGCAATTGGTAACGTTGGGCGATTGTGGCCAGGATTAATTGTGCTTCCATCATCGCAAAGCTGCTGCCGATACACATGCGTGGTCCACTTGAGAATGGAAAGTAGGCATAGTGCGAGCGATCAGCAGAGATTTCCGGAGTGAAGCGCTCAGGATCGAAGCGCTCGGGATCTGGCCAGTAATCGGGATGATGCTGTATCGCATACGGGCTTACGATGATCATACTGTTCGCTGGAATACGATATCCTCCCAACTCATCATCCCCTATAGCTTTCCGGCTTAAGATACATGCAGGCGGATAAAGCCGAAGCGATTCTTCAAGCACCATATTCGTGTATTTCAGCTCTGACAGATGTTCAACTGTTGGTATCGCTCCACCAAGCACCTCATCTACCTCGGTATAAAGGCGCCTCTCAACCTCAGGGTGCTGGGAGAGCAAGTACCAGGTCCATGCTAAGGTATTCGCTGTAGTCTCGTGGCCTGCAAGGAGCATCGTCATCAACTCATCACGTATTTGTCGATCATTCATACCTTGCCCCGTTTCTTCATCACGCGCCAATAATAGCATGGAAAGAAGATCACCTGTATCCGTGTTCTGCTGGCGGCGCTCGCCAATCATGCGATAGATCACCTGCTCAAGTGATCGGTTGGCGGCTAGCAATTGGCGATTGCGCGCTGTGGGGATGCTGATCGGCGGAAAAGGAGCATAGACATAATTTCCGAGCAGTTTCAGCAGTGTCGTCACAGCCGCATCAATCGCATTTGTCTCATCACTCAAGTCTAGACTGAAAAGCGTCTTGCCTACAATGCGTAGCGTCAGGCTCATCATCTCCTCGGCGATATCCAGTGAAGAATCTTGCTTAACGTAGCTCTGCCACCGTTCCAGGAGGGCTACTGTAGCATCGGTCATGATAGTGCCGTAGGTAGCGATGCGCTTGCGATGAAAGGCGGGTTGCATGAGGCGCCGCTGATGCAGCCATGACTCTCCATCGTTAATCAGCAGTCCTTTGCCCAGGAACGGACGAAACATCTTATAGGTGAAAAGATCTTTGTTGTAGTTGCGGTTATTCTCCTGGAGAACATGCTTGACGCTGTCCGGATAGTAGATCAGGTATGCATCTGAGAAAACGAAACGCATGCGGACGACATCGCCATACTGACGTGCCTCCCTCAAAAATTTCAGCGGATCGCGTTGCATCTCGCTTGCACTGCCAAGCAAAGCATGGTTGCGTAGACGTGGTGGTAACTTGAGTTGGGACGATGTTGAGTCGGCTTTTGTAGTCGCCTGCTCTACCTGTGTCGTTGGTTCAGGCATCTGTTTAGGTCCTTTCATGGAGGCGCTGTGGTAGAAACGCATCTACCGTTTTGGGTGTATGAATTAGTTGTTGGCAAACGAGCGTAAGGACAGTGTAGGGGCCGGTTCACCGTGCCCAGCGCCGATTTATCGGCCTCCCAGCTATCTATCAGCTACGGGAAATCCCTCGGTTGGTCGGATTGCTTAGATCATATTCAGGATCCGTGACGGCTGTGATGGGGCCGATAATGATTTGTAACAACCAAGATCGGCAATATTTTGTCACCCTGAGCACGAGCTTTGGGTCTCTCTCTATGGGCACAGAGATGCTGAGCGCAGCGAAGCATGACAATACCGGTTTTGATTGTTACAAATCATTATCGGCGGTGTGCGCGATAAATCGGCACCTACGGCCTCTCTGGTCCGCTTTCGCCCCCCCACTTTGATTGCCAACAAACAATTCATATAACTTACCGTTTGAAGCGTTTCTGCTTATTGCAATATTTGTGAAAACTTAATGCGAGACGCGCTTGATCGTCCAGCGTACTGGTGCCAGCATTTTGTACAGAAATGTACGAATGGCAGCGTTCTGCCAGATGTTCCAGAACTGTGACCACTGGACTCTGGGATCGATACAGACGAACTCTGACTGCACAGGTTCTGTCACGCCAAAGTATGCTGCCAATTCCGTGAGTACGTGCTGCCACATCCTGTTCTCTGAGCGGGAGGCGCCCAGACGGAAACCAATTTCATAAGCTGGATCGGTAGCACGCACCTGGAGTTGAATCTGGGCGATGGTACAGCCATCATCCTCTTCGATGGAGCTAAAGGTGATCCAACCCGCGAACATGTGCCCTTGTGGGTCCATGAAGGTGAAGGACTCTTCATCGGAGTAAATCACCATTACACCTGTAGAAAGCGGGAGGCCTACTGGATGGTCGCCAGGGATCAACATGTTGATGAGCGCTACCTCCCCAGGCGCAATGCCCGCCAGAGGTACATAGTAGCGGTTCCATTTTGGCCAGAATTTTGGGAAGTTTTCCTTCCATACCTTGATCACCTCGGTTGGCTTAACAGAAACACCATTTAGCCGAATGCGGAAAGTTTTCTGCCACAACTGCCCGAAGCCTTGCAGTGGACCGAGCAGTTGACGTCCTTCGACGTTGAGATTCAGCGCTCCCGTTGGCACTCTGCCTACCTTCAATGTTGAAGTCCGTGCCCAATAGGCAGCATCGCGAGGCTGTTTGTCGTCAGATGGTGTGCTCATAGTCAGGTTCCTCCTGTGAGAGTACTATATTTATTCAGACCATGTGAACTGTCGACGCAGTCTGGGTTTGCGTACTGACAATTTCAATGAACTCGCTTAACCGTGTGATCTCAAAGATGTATTGATTATGTTCACTTAGCCCGCAGATTTGCAGGTGCTTCTGCTGGCATCGGGAATAGTTAAGAAGCAGGATGAGCAGCCTGATTCCATGACTGTTTATGGACTCAAGTTCACTGCAATTCAGGATGATAGTGCTGGTTGTTGCTGAATCGCCCTGCGTCAACAACTGTCCCGGCATAGCTGAGAGGCTCTCATGCAGATCACTAATGCTCGTTGTGGCGTTTTGTTGCTGCAGTTGAAATATATCGTCAGTCTGTTGCATCATTTCACACCTTTCATAGGGCAACCGCAAGGGTACGCCCATACTATACTTTGATGCCCATTTTGTTCGAAATTCGTATATAGTAGGGGTGGGGTTTGCCTCCGCCCTTGCCCTTTGCCCACACCATTACCCGCCTCCGCCCTCCTTACAAGTATAGATTTTTTACCTCTAGGCGCGGGCACGTTCCCGCGCGCGGCGTTTTTGTCGTTTTCGGCGCTCCTTTTCCTTGTGCGTTTTCTTCTTGTTCACAGCTGAAGGTTTCAGCAGTTTGCGGGGCGCGGTGATGGTTTGGAGCCAGGGTCCCGACCGCAAGATGCCCACAGGGAACGGTTTGGACTGGTACTGCATGGCAAGCAAGACCAGTCTGCCGCGCACGACACAACTCAAGCGA
>JBKPBA010000050.1:0-7317 GCA_046726675.1 Chloroflexota bacterium | reverse complement strand
CCCGCTACCTCTTTGCGATTGGCCTCATCGGGTCAGGCCTGGTGGCCATTCCCGTACTGCTGGCCAGTACCTCTTATGCGGTCGCGGGTGCTGTGGGCTGGCCTGGAGGGCTGGCCAAGCGCCCGTGGCAGAGCGAAGGATTCTACCTGGTACTCACGGCGGCTACGGTAGTGGGACTGGTCATTACACTCTTTGGCGTCAATCCCATTCAACTAATCTTCTGGTCTAATGTGGTCGCCGCCTTCATCGCTCCATTGCTGGTGATCACTATCCTGCTAGTGGGCAACCACCGGAAGATCATGAAAGATCAGCGGTTGAGCCTGCTGCACAATTTTGGCCTGGTGCTGATTACCTTGATCTTGATCGCCGGTTCCGTCCTGTTCTTTTATCAGTTAGCTACGGGACAAGGGAGATAAAGGATTTAGTATTATACTGAGCCATTATTACTAAGAACACGATTTATAGAAGAGAAAAGTGTCAGACATCTATCGGATGTTCAAGAAAGCTTCAAATGATACTCTATGTCTGAAAGGCGTTGCTGGCAACACAAGCGAAGAGGAATTTATCAGCAGTCAAAGCAGGTCAGCCACTTCAGGGCCAACTACCTCCCTATATTCCATATGATCGAGCACAGAACTATGAAGTCTGCGTCCATGCAGTGAATGGCTGGTTAGGTTCCTTGTCCACTCCACAAACAAAGAGTGCTAACACAGAAAGTGCTAGCACTTCATAAAGCAACATCAAACTGTATTATTGAAATCGCGCCTATCCACTCACGCCAACACGACGATAGCGTGCTTCCACGAAAGAATAAACGCCGTAGGCCACCAGGCCAAGTGCAACTATGCCTAGAAGCATTGGACCAAATGGCTGTTGTATCAGTGTTCGTAGGACAGCATCCAACCCTTTCGCTTCATGTGGGTTGTGTTGTACTGCAGCTACAATCAGGAAGATTCCAATCAAGCTGAAGACGACACCAAGCGCAGCATATCCAAGTCTACCAAGGAAGATCACCCCTCTCCTCAACTGGGTACTTAGTCCTGCCAATTGGAGCCGCCGCTGAAACCTGGCAGTATATGCCCTTGCGAACAGGTAACAAGCGACGCCAATGACAATGAGACCAAGGATGACTACCACGGCTACTCCCCAGGAATGATTGAGCAGTCGTGCAGTCACATCTTGAGTTGAAGCTGTTGTACTCTTTGTAGCGCTACTTGTTCCCCTCGCCGTGACGAGTTGAAAAGCTCCAAAAGCCAGAATAGCATAAGAGACACCAATTACAGCATACCCCAGGCGTCCAATTATGCCTTTGATATCGCTGCCCTCGCCTTCTGTATCAAACCAGGCCTGTAACAAGCACCAGATCGCGAACCCAATTAGGCCAATGACAACGACAGAAAGCAAAAATTTTCCGAAGGGCTGTTCATAGATGGTCTGAAGAGCCCCTCTCTGATCTGTCGTTTTGCCACCTGCGCCAATTGCCAACTGTACTGCTAGCCAGCCAATAATCAGGTAGACCACGCCTTTGGCCGCATAGCCAAATCGAGCGAGTATAGTCATCCAGCGACTGGATGCAGCATTCCGTGCAGTACGATTTGCCTCACGGCCTGCATCCTGCACTCCTTCAGGGACACGTATGTTTGATTTCAAAACTATTTCCTCTCTACGAGTGAGAGACCTGAACTAAACACGTGCACGCCTTCCCACAAAGAGATTGTATAGTAGCACAATAAGCGCCACTATGAGTAGCAGATGGATCAGGCCTCCTCCTATATGGAGGATGAACCCCAAAAGCCATAGCACGACAAGAACTACAACAACTGTCCAAAGAATACTTCCTAACATAACCTATTGTCCTTTCTTATGACCTTTCTCTTTATGCTGTTTCATGACTGTGCGAGCGGCAACTTCTTCGGCACGGTCTCCATATCGACCACTCTTTTCGGCAGACTCTTTAATGTGCTCATATTGGCGTTGCTCCTTCTCGCCCGCGCCTTGCAGAGGTTTTTTTCTTGGCATCGCATGTCACTCCTTTTTCTCATCATAATAGCACTATCGACAGATATTTAGATGCGGTCGATCCATGCTTTGATACGATCCTTCAACGAGCCTTTTTTACGACGAGCTGCTCCGGCTAATTGGTCGCTCTGGCCTTCAGCTTTCAACCGCTCATTCCCGGCCAGCGCTCCTGCGCTCTCTTTGACACGACCCCCGGCTTCTCTCATGCTCCCTTGGAGTCTGTCACGTTCAGCGCTATTGGATTCTCGTGAACGGTAACGAGTATCTTCATTTGCCATAAGTAAACCTCCCTGGAAATTGTATAGTTACCAGGTGTAACTATACTCATTCAGTCTGCCTTTTTGTGAAGGCAGATTTCTTTCTGATATGTAGCACACGATTGAAAGTAGCTATTAGTTTCAGAAAATACGAAAATAATCTGCTCTAACAGCTCACTGGTAAAGCTTATTGGCTGCCTGGCGTACCGCCACGCAGCCGCTTTATCACCTGTTGAACCCATGTCTGTACGTCCTTCCACTCAAATGTTGCTGTAGGGATACGTAATCCATAGTGTTTGGCCTGGTATAGCAATTGGGCAATATGTAGCAAGGTTTTAGTAGGGTCGCAGCCATAATTGAGGCAGGTGCCACCGAGTATATTGCGCTCTACCAGGGCCACACGCCTTCCATTCTTTGCAACAGTTGTCGCTGCCGAGCTTCCTGCGGCTCCAGTTCCTATGATGAGGAGATCATATTGTTCTTTCATCATCTTAACTCATTCTTTCGGGTGTTCTCTACTTGAAAGCATTTTGTTTGTGTATCCTGATAGGATATATAAAATTATATCAAATATAGCAAATAAAATTCAATAAATAAAAGCACTACAATAGAAACTCTAAGCCCCTTTTAATTCATGTTTGTGAGGGAAAATTAGAAACATTAATAAATTTAGAATTCGATTAAAAATTCATTGCTGACTTGTAAATTTCAAGGAATTTCTATTACTATAGTAATATCTGAAAATGATGATGCTACTGGTAACTGTTCAGATATTCTTTCTCTTATGCTGCTGCGGCTGTTACAGGAGGAAGAATTGTGAGTAACTGTTCTTGCATCTTCCCCCATTGGTTCTTTCCAGTCAAAGCGATAAGCATAGAAAAGAATTTTGTGTCGGATGAGTTACGTTCTGGGTAAAGTTATATGAGTTCTGTAATAAAAAAAGAAATAAATTTGTTAGGGCAACCAACCGAACTGGCAGCAGGTCTTCATTGTCATGAAACCATCATAAGCGCTTTAGCTTGCCACCGAAAGATGTTGGATACGGCACTGACTCTATGTGTTAATCGATCTGAGGCATTAACGGAGGCCGCTGTGCGACTCATCGAAACGCTGCGTAGTAGGCACAAAGTGCTTGCTGCAGGTAATGGTGGAAGCGCTGCCGAAGCACAGCACTTTGCTGCAGAACTGGTTGGCCGTTTCAAGCGCGAGCGATCACCCTACGCCGTTCTTTCTCTTACTACTGATACATCGATACTTACCGCCGTGGCGAACGATTATGGTTATCATGATGTTTTCGCTCGACAGATCTTAGCGTATGGTCAGCCCGGTGATTTGCTGCTCGCCTTTAGTACGAGTGGGGAGTCAGAAAATCTCGTATATGCTGCAACAGCAGCACAACGTTGCGGGATGGCTGTGATAGCGATAACTGGTGACCGGCCAAGCCGTCTGGAATGCCTGGCTGATGTGACAGTGCGTGTGCCTACAGTAGATACCGCGATCGCTCAGGAACTGCATATGATGATAACTCACATTCTGTGTGACATTGTGGAGTCTGAACTTATGAGTTGTGAGGGAGATATGGGCAAATGAAGCAGAGAGCTGTGTTTCTTGACCGCGATGGCACACTGGTTCATCCCAGACACTATCCATCTCGTCATAAGGAGTTTGTGCATGGCAGCTGATCTTGTCCGACGCTTTCGTGGGCTTCGTGCATTAGTGATTGGCGATGCTATGCTCGATACTTACCTTGAGGGAACTGCATCCCGACTATGTAGAGAAGGTCCTGTGCCGGTTGTACGTAAAACGGGAGAACATCGTATTCCAGGTGGTGCTGCTAACACTGCTGCTAATCTCTGTGCACTTGAGGCCGAAGTTTTCTTTCTCAGTATTGTAGGGCGAGACGCAGTCGGTATGAGACTTCGATCAGCCTTATTAGAGCAGGGAGTTGATGACTGCTGGATGGTTGAGGATGAGTACACAAACACACTACACAAGCTGCGCATTCAGGCGGATGGTCAGTATGTTGTTCGTTTCGATGAAGATGCGCATTACCATTCGAAAGAAGGCCAGGAGCAACTGTTAGCGAAACTCGAGGAGATTTTTGCACACTGCGATCTTGTTGTGGTATCCGATTACGGTTATGGCTTAGTATCAGATGAACTTATAGAGCGAATAAAGTTACTTCGCTCACTTCACCCATGTCCGCTACTGGTTGATTCCAAGAACCTCTACCGCTTCCGAAATACGGGTGCGACCGTTGTTACACCCAACTATCTGGAGGCAAGGTTATTGGTAGAGCATGGTCGGATCACTGAACCATCGGTCTCCGAAACTGGAATAGACATGTCTGAGGTTGAACACATCGGGCGACGCCTGCTTGCCATGATCGATGCTGAGCACGCAGCAATTACATTGGCCGGAGATGGTGTATTTCTGATTGACCGTCAAGGCATGACGCTGCATATACCTACCTATCCTATAGTACAGGCCAATGATGTCGGTGCTGGCGATTCGTTTGCGGCTGCTATGGCATTGGCACTTGTAGCTGGTGGAAGCATCGAAGAATCTGCACGAATTGCTGTCGACGCGGCAAGTATTGCCATTACCAAACGCTGGACATCTGTGGTGAGTTATCAAGAACTCCTACAAAAAGTGAGTCTCCGAGATCACGCCAGCCTCTCGCCCGTAACTGGGGCTTGCTCACCAGAATCGATAACCCGACTTACTGAGCAGCTTGGCGAAGAGCGGCTACGTGGCAAGACAATTGTATTCACCAACGGCGTCTTCGATATACTGCATGCTGGACATGTACAGTTCCTGCGCAAGGCAAAAGAACTGGGGGATGTTCTCGTAGTTGGTGTCAATAGTGACCACAGTACGCAGCGACTAAAAGGGAAGAGACGGCCCATCAATAGTGAACGCGACCGCGTATCATTGGTTGCCGCTCTCGATCCGGTTGACCATGTTGTGCTCTTCAATGAGGATACTCCTACCGAACTGATACGTGCGCTGCGCCCCGATATCCATGTGAAAGGAGGCGACTACACCGATGAATTCTTGCCGGAGGCCGAAACTGTGCGTGAGGTTGGTGGTCGTGTCGTAATCCTTCCACTCGCTGGCAGCATCAGTACGACTAGCGTAATTGAACGGATTATCTCTCTGGTAGCTGATGAAAAGATGGAGGTTAAGCAATGATTGACGAGCAATGGCAATCAGCGCGACGACTCCTGGTTATTCGGCTTGATAATCTTGGAGATGTGCTGGTGACTACTCCGGCTATCCATGCAATTAAAGCCTCGCTGCCTTCCGTCAAACTAACCTTGTTGACGAGTCCCATAGGAGCGCAGGTTGCCAGGCTCAATCCCGACGTTGATGACGTGATCGTCTATGAAGCGCCCTGGATGGATCCATGGCACAGGCTACCGCAAAATAGTAAGAGGGAACAGCAGATGATTGCAATGATTAAGGAGCGGCAATTTGATGGTGCAATCATCTTCACTTCATACCATCAAAGTTCCCTGCCAGCAGCATATCTCTGCTATCTTGCAGATATCCAACTGCGCCTGGCAGCATCGATAGATGGACCGGGTTCCTTATTGACAACACGTCATAAGCATCCAGAACGCATGATGCACGAGGTCGAACGAGGACTCGATCTTGTCAATGCGATTGGTCTCACGACAAACAATCTTGATCTGGTTTTGAAAGTTCCCATCATGGCTCGGGAAAGCATTTACGAGTTCCTGTCTGTTCAGAATGTAGATCCACATCGTCCACTACTCGTGATTCACCCAGGGTGCAGTATGCCTGCGCGGACCTATCCATGGGATATGTATGCGCGGGTTATCGATCTGCTGGTCGAACGTCTCGATGCAACAATTGTAGTGACTGGAGCCAGAGATGAGCGAGCATTGGTTGAGCAAGTGCTTGGCAAAGTGCAAGAGCATAACCGAAAATCAACGCTTGCTTGCGCTGGAATACTACCCTTTCCAGAATTCTGTGCATTGATTGAGGCTGCCGACCTCGTCATTACGAATAATACGGGACCCATGCACATCTCGGCGGCAGTCAAGACTCCAGTTGTTGCGCTATTTGCCCTAACAAATCCACCAGAGCAATGGGGACCCTGGCATGTACCCCATAAGCAGCTTTACCATGATGTGTCCTGCAGAATTTGCTACAACCGTATTTGCCCTTATAACCATGAATGCTTGTGCCTGGTTACACCAGAGATGGTCGTAGATGCCACTACAGAGTTGCTGATTGAGACAGTACCAGGATCAATGGAAGGTTCAGCCAAACGTCGAGGGGCTCTGGCACAGGGCGACGCAAGCGCCCCCACCCAGCACCACGCCACTCCCGCCCCTACGCGATCGGGGGCATTGGTAGATGGTCGGGAGGTGCTTTTATGAACGAGTGGTTAGCTGCACGCAATATTCTGGCGGTTCGCCTGGATAATATTGGCGACGTTATTATGCTTGGGCCTGCATTACGTGCAGTGAAAGAAACCTCGCCAGAAGCAAGACTAACGTTGTTGGCCAGTTCGGCTGGGGCCACTGCCGCACAACTATTGCCATGGATCGATGACGTGATCGTCTATCGTGCCATCTGGCAAGATGTCGGCGGGCATATACCTTTTGATCCAGAACGCGAACTGCAGTTCATAAATATGCTGTCAAAATGTAAATTTGACGCTGCACTCATTTTCACCTCTTTCAGCCAGACACCCCATGTTCCTGGCTACGCCTGTTACCTGGCAGGCATTCCCCTCCGCGCGGGGGAGTCGAAAGAGTTTGGGGGTAGTACCCTGACAACTGAATTAAGCGGCTCTTTAGACAAACTCCACCAGGTGGAACGAAACCTGCGCCTCGTTGAGCACCTGGGATTTGTTGCCAGCGATCGACAACTCAAGATCGATATCCCTGAGGAGGCTCGTGTGGCTGTTCCAACGTTACTTGCCCAGGCGGGGCTTGACTTTCATGATCCTTTTCTTCTTCTTCATCCAGGGGCAAGCGCTCGATCACGTCGCTATCCAGTAGAC
>JBKPBA010000049.1:0-8094 GCA_046726675.1 Chloroflexota bacterium | reverse complement strand
CCAGGACAAACCAGGATGGAGATACGTGACGGAACGAGGAAACATCACTTGAGTACCAAAAGCCAGTCGGTGCATATTGACCGAACCCACCAGATCACGGTGTCCCGTGAACCCGCAAGCACGGCAGACCCAATTTCTTCCCTTGGGCTTGTGACGATGCCCACAGCAAGGACACTGGCTGCTTGTTCCTCGTTCAGAGCCAGTGAAGCACGAGATATGAGCCTGTCTCGCTTTGTGGGTGAGATAGTCGATATCCTTCCCATATTCCCACAAAGCCATGCGTTGATTGTGGTGATGGCCCCTATCATGATTGCGGACGCCACCAGGATTGCCGACGAAGAGCGTACCAACTTCCTTTTCAACACAGAAGTCGATGACCTGTCGAGTCGCTTTGTGCCTCAGATCACGGATACGCCGTTCCGAAGGACGGCAGACCTTGTTCTTGGCCCGTTGCAGTTTCTTCCAGCGACGGGAATACTTCTGGCAGCGGGATTGCTTCCTAGCTATCTTACCCACCTGCTTGTTGCGTTCTCTTTTGAGAGTGCGAATCCCACGCCCGGTGACAATCATCGCCTTGCCAGTATTGGTACTGACGGCGGCAAGATGTATCTCACCCAGGTCTACGGTTGCCTGAACATTTCCAGGAACTTCTTCCGCTTGGGAAACCTCGATACACACATGCAGTTCAAAGCCATGGTTCCACACAAGCATACACGCGCCGCTCTTCTCAGGCAGATCAAGGGGCAAGACAAGAGACTTGCGCCCCTTGCCCATTGGCAAGACCACCCGTCCTTTTTCCTTGCTCACGGCCTGAGCAGGCCATGCAACGGGGTAAAAGCGCTTGGTACGCCAGGGGTACTTCATTTTCATCTGAGGATGGGTTGTGCGAAGCTGACGGGTAGTCTCGATATTGGCAAGAAAAGCGTGAACGACCATCTGGATCGACTGACTATGCAGAGCATACTTGCCCTTGGTCGCCTGTTGCAACTCAGTACGTCCAGGCCAGGAGGCATGTGTTTGACGGGCCGCTTTGTGTGTCTCCATGCAAGCATTCCAGACCTGAGCCGCCTCCATTTGGGCTGCTTTCAATCTGCTAAATTGGCTCTTAGAGAGATTTATCAGGCTATACACACGGATGGTCTTCACGCTAGAATGGTAACATGGATGAGACAACATTGCAATTGAGGAACACGAGGTATACCCACTATACGATTGCCTATCACCTCGTGTGGATACCAAAGTATCGACGCCGTGTGCTGACGGGGGAAGTCCAGAAGGAAACGAAACGGCTGATTGCGGAGTGCTGCGAACGGCACGAGTTGACCCTTCTGGCATTGGAGACATATGAGGATCATATTCATGTCTTTGTCAGTGCACCGCCACGGTTTAGTCCTGCGATGATTGCCAATCTCTTGAAAGGGCATTCATCGCGTTATTTACGGGAACGGTTTCCGCATCTCAAAAAAGTCTGTGGAAAGGAACATTTATGGACGCAGGGTTACTATGTGGGCACGGCAGGGGCAGTTTCAGCAGAAACAATCAAGCGGTATATTATGGAGTGTCAAGGCAAGTAGAGCGGGCTCGCTTTCATCCCGCCCCCTGGAACGGGGCGGGACTTCCCGCTCCTTTCCTTAAACTTGTATCATCAGCATTTATTCGCTATAATAAGTCAACCGCACAGTATGTATCTTGTGCTATCGGATGCAGTTCACTACAACAGAATGTGAGACGGAGTTTACTCGTTTTCAGGAAGCACAAGACAGGTTTTTTGACTTCGATTTTCTCCGCTTTCCCTTTTTTCCCTTAAAGAGGTGTTATGAACGAGCAACTCAACATTATCCTTGTACCTCATACACATTGGGACCGCGAGTGGTATCAGACATTTCAGCAGTTTCGCTCGCGTCTGGTACACGCAATCGATAGGCTGCTTGATATTCTAGACCACGATCCTAAGTTTACTCACTTCATGCTTGACGGCCAGACCATCGTACTGGATGATTATCTGGAGGTGAGGCCAGAGCAGGAAAAGCGATTGAAGAACTATATCCGCTCTGGTCGTATACAGGTGGGGCCATGGTACTTGCAGCCCGATGAGTTTCTCGTGAGCGGTGAGTCACTTGTGCGAAATTTACAGATCGGTTTGCGACAAGCTGCAGAATATGGTGAACCAATGCGTGCAGGCTATGTTCCCGATTGTTTTGGTCATATCGCACAGTTGCCTCAGATATTGCGTGGCTTTGGCATTGACAGCGCCGTCTTCTGGCGCGGTGTTGGTGCTGAGGCACACCAAAGCGAGTTCTTTTGGGCAGCGCCCGATGGTACGCAAGTGCTGGTTATTTTTCTTGCAAGCGCTATGGGTTATTCCAATGCGCGTGACATGCCATTGGTGCCTGAAGAGTTCGTAAAGCGCGTCGAACTTCTCTCTGCTCCTCTTCTGCCCATGGCAACCACCAATACCTTGCTCTTTATGAATGGCTCAGACCATTTAGAGCCACAAGATGGACTTCCGGAGACAATCGAGGCCGCTAATAAAATATTAGCACATATCAAACCTGACTATGAGAAGATTCTCGCGCATTATGGTCCTTTCGAGCATAATAGACAGATGAAGCATGTCGACAGCATTCAAGTGCGTATCGGCACTCTGCCAGAGTACATTGAGGCTGTTCAGCAGCAGATTGAACATTCACCAGGCACAACTCTACAGGTACTCAGTGGCGAGATGCGTAGTAGTCAGTACTCGCACTTGCTACCCTCCGTCCTCTCGACACGCATGTGGATAAAACAGCAGAATACAGCAACGGAACACTTGCTAGAACGATGGGTAGAGCCACTGACCGCCTGGGCATGGAAGCTGGGAGCGTCTTATCCAAGGGGTCTCGTCAAACTGGCCTGGAAATATCTGTTACAGAACCATCCACATGATAGCATTTGCGGCTGTAGTATTGACCAGGTACATCGAGAGAATAGCGCCCGTTTTGCACAGAGCCAGCAGATTGGTGAGAACCTGGTCACTCATGCAATGCAACATCTTGCTTCCGTTACCGACACCCGCGCAACGATTCATGCGAACAGCAATCAACCGCGCAAGGATCGCGAAGCCACTCCAATCGTTGTCTTCAATCCTGCACCTGGGCCGCGTACAGAAGCAGTGCAGATCTTCACACAACTACCAGGCTCATTAAACCAGGCCGCGATTGTTGATGAGCGTAGAGCACGTATGCCTTTGCGCGTCGTCAATCGTTGGCGGCAGGAACTCGGCTCAATGCCATTCGCTCGCGAGATGATTGCAGCAGCGGTTGAGTTAATGGGAGAACAAGCTCCAGGTGATTTCATCCACATGGCTCAGACAACCCTGGCTGGAATGCTAGATGAAGCTGAAATTCCTTACAAGATTACACGTGTCACTATAGAGGAGGGACAACAACCGGGAGTCGCGTCTATTGAAGTGATGCTTACCCGCTCAGGAAATGTCACTATCGATACACAGGAGCTTCACACTGCTGAACGAAAGGTGCTAGATCTCTTAAAACGTGAAGATATCAAAATGCTTGAGTTCGTAGCCATAGACGAGGCACGGGAGACCATTGATTTTATCGCTGCCGATCTTCCTGCCTATGGACTGAAAACGTTCTGGATTTATCCACATGGCTTGCAAGATGATAAACCGCCTTTACTATCAGCAAACCTTCCGACAGAACAAGGTGAAGCCTCGATACATCCTTCCATAGAAAACGAGTTCTACATTGTCGAAGCGAATCAGGAAGATGGTACGCTGACAATAACTGACAGGCAGACCCACGCCGTCTTTACAGGCCTGAACCGCTTTGTGGATGGTGGTGATATAGGTGACCTGTATAACTACTGTCCCCCTGCGCATGATCTACTTGTCAGTAAACCCATGGAACCAGCGAAGATCGAACTGGTTAGTTCTGGACCTGTACGCTCGATCTTGCGTATAAGTGGACGCTGGTCTTTGCCAGACGCCTGTACCACGGCTCGTGACGAGCGCAGCGCTCAGATGACTGACTATCCTATTGTCAGCGAGGTATCACTGACACCTGGAGTACGTCGTATTGATATTCATACCAGTGTGGAAAATTCGGCTAAAGATCACAGACTACGTGTGACATTTCCTCTACCATATTCAGTTCAAACCGCCGCCGCAGAAGGCACTTTCGAAGTTCGTTTGCGCCCAATTGCGGCACCTCGTCCTACGGATGTCACGGAATGGCTAGAAGAGCCGGTCAATACCTTTCCACAGAAGCGTTTCGTTGATGTAAGCAATGGTACAATAGGATTGGGAGTGCTCAATCGCGGCTTACCTGAGTACGAGATCATACAAGATGATTCGGGACAAATGGCGGTAGCAGTGACGCTTCTACGCTGTGTGGAATGGCTTTCACGTGGCGATCTGCCAACGCGTAAAGGACACGCAGGCCCGATGGAATTGACACCAGAGGCTCAATGCCTGGGGCATCACGAATTTGATTATGCGCTTGTGCCCCACAGCGGTGATTGGGAGGCAGAGGAAGCGCTTGTATTACGTGAGGCCCAGGCTTTTAATACACCTATACGTGTACTCGTATCCGAACAGCACAAGGGCCAACTTCCCTCGCGATCTACGCTGATCGAGGTAGAGCCACATTCACTGGTAGTCAGCGCAATCAAGCAAAGCGAGACAGGCAATGGTGTGATTGTACGAATATACAATCCCTTAAGCCATGCTGTGGAAGCCACCATCCAACCAGGGTTTGCCTATTCGAAAGCTTTTGTGACAAACTTAAATGAGGAACCGACCGGGCACCCGCTGGAAGTGCCCTTTCATATCGGGGTTCGCTCAGGAGGGATTGTAACGGTGTTGCTTCAATAGGAGTGCAGCGGCGAGCCAAATAAAGGAGCCAACCGGGCCGACCGAGTCGACCGGGCACCCGCAAGGGGTGCCCCTACATATAAGTCCTAGTATGTAACCATAATGGCTATCATTTTCGTTCTAATATAATGTACTAAGCATTGTCTATGCTGAAAGGGGCACTGATCCTGTGATTGCGGATAGATTTGTTGTGTTTGCCGCAACTTTAACTGGTAATCCTCTATTGGATACTTTAAGTAAAGTTTTAGGCGTAAGTATTGGTTTTCTCGTGGCATTTGTTGTTATCTTCTGGATAAGCCTAATCGTCTGGACGTTCCGCGACATTCGCGCGCGCGCGCAAGATTTTATGCTACAAATTGCTGCAACCTTACTAGTTGCGATCTTTTTCATTGGTGGGCTCTTCATCTACCTGATCCTGCGCCCTCGCCAGACATTAGCAGAGATCTACGAACGCCAGCTAGAAGAAGAATCTCTCCTGGCTGAGATGACCGAGCGTCAGACCTGTAACAACTGCCATGCCCGTGTCGAATCAGATTTCCAGATCTGCCCCTCCTGCGGCCAAAAGCTTAAGCGGCCCTGCCCTAAGTGCGAACGGCTACTGGAACTGCGTTGGGCGTTCTGCCCTTACTGTGCCACAAATCTTGCTCCTGGGCCAATGCAGAATATGCCAGGAATGCAGGCTGTGCAAAATAGACAAGGGGCTCCAGGCGTCCCAATGACTGGTAATCGTTACTGATCCATTCTTATGGCTCAATTTCCCTGTCGAGCGGTTTCGTGATATAATGGAGTAGCACAAAAACTGGTAGTTAGGAACCCCAACGACGTCTCCTTGGTCAAATACCTGACTCCTTGTTCGCATCAATGCTACGAAAAGTCGTGTACATAGTGTATAATATAGAAAATATGTACAAGATCATCTCGTTTTCATAATGCGAAGATGAACGATCTTGGACAACACGGATAGCCTCTATAATAAAAGGAATGTACTGTTTCTATGGCAAAAACGAGAGAATCTATTATGACAGAGCCAATGGCCGATGATGCAGGCGCGCTACTTAATACTACTCAAGACAAAAATGGCAATGGTGAGGGGAAAGTCAACGGGAATGGCAATGGTAGTTACAATGAGCAAAATATCCAGATTCTCGAAGGCCTTGAGGCGGTACGCGTGCGTCCTGGTATGTACATTGGCGCCACCGACCAGCGCGGCCTCCATCACCTGATCTATGAAGTTGTCGATAACAGTATCGACGAGGTGATGGCCGGATATGCCGACACAGTGAAGGTCATTATCCATGCTGACAGCTCAGTCACCATCGAAGACAACGGACGTGGTATCCCCGTAGAGGAACATCACCAGCGCCCCGGTCTTTCCACACTTGAAGTGGTTATGACCATTCTGCATGCCGGCGGCAAGTTTGGCGGCGGTGGCTATCAAATCAGTAGCGGCTTGCATGGTGTAGGTGTTTCAGTCGTAAACGCGCTATCTGAATGGTGCCAGGTCGATGTCAAACGCGAAGGCATTCTCTACCGGCAGCGTTACGAACGAGGTATAGCCGTCACACCTCTGCTCGAATTGGATCTCGTTGAAGAGGACGATACAGGCACCATCACATCTTTCCTGCCCGACCTGGAGGTGATGGAGACACGTGACTACAACTTTGACATCCTGGCTCAGCGTTTCCGTGAGATGGCCTACCTGAACCGTGGTATGACAATCTACCTGTGTGATGAGCGTACCGACCGTGAAGTAACTTTTTACTTTGAAGGCGGACTTGTCTCCTTTGTGCGCTACCTGAACAAAGCGCGAGGCCATTTACAGGCTCGTCCGGTGAGTACCATCTGCGAGCTGGATGGTGTGAAAGTCGAACTGGCGATACAGTATAACGATGGCTGGAATACTACCGAGTTCTCCTTTGCTAACGGAATCAACACCGTTGATGGTGGTATGCATATCACAGGTTTTCGCAGCGCGCTCACGCGCACACTCAATGACTATGCGCGTAAGATGGGCCTGCTCAAGGAAAAAGACAGCAACCTTACCGGTGACGATGTGCGGCAAGGGTTGACGGCAGTGGTCAGCGTCAAGGTTCCCAATCCGCAGTTTGAGGCTCAGACAAAAGCCAAGCTCAACAATGCCGAGGTCCGTCCTATTGTGGAGACCGTAACGGCAGATATGCTGATCAAGTACCTGGAGGAGACTCCCAGCGAGGCGAAGGCCATCATCGCCAAGTGTGTGCTTTCCGCTCATGCACGCGAAGCGGCTCGTGCTGCCCGTGACCTGATCCAGCGCAAGAATGCCCTGGACACAACGCTCCCCGGCAAGCTCGCCGACTGCTCGGAGAAACATGCCGACCGCTGCGAACTCTACCTTGTAGAAGGGGATTCCGCGGGCGGGAGCGCAAAACAGGGCCGTGACCGCCACTTCCAGGCTATTCTGCCTCTACGAGGGAAAATCCTGAATGTGGAACGTGCCCGCCTCGACAAGATGCTCGCCAACGAGGAAGTGAAAAACATCATCACAGCAATAGGCATAGGTGTGGGCGAACACTTCAACATGGCAAAACTGCGCTACGGCCGCATCGTAATCATGTGCGATGCAGACGTTGATGGAGCACACATCCGCACTTTACTGCTAACATTCTTCTTCCGCTACATGGAGCCTTTGATCACCGAAGGGCATCTCTACATCGCCCAACCTCCGCTCTTCCACATCAAAATCGGCAAAAATGTGCACTACGTATACAGCGATGAAGAAAGAGATAGACTGATCGAAGAATACAAAGCCTCCCACAACGGCAAAGAACCAGAGGTCGGTCGCTACAAAGGCCTTGGTGAAATGAACCCCGAGACCCTGTGGGACACAACGATGAATCCCGCAAGCCGCACAATCCTGCAGGTGGGCATCGAGGAGGCAGTTGAGGCCGATAAGGTGTTCAATATGCTGATGGGTGATGAGGTTGCACCGAGGAAGAGATTTATTGAGAGCCACGCGAAGAATGCGAATTTGGATGTGTAGAGGGTTGTCATTTTCCACAAATATCTGGCCCTGTACCAGAAATATCTGGCTATTCCACAAATATCTGGCGGGCTAGTAGAATGTTGTGGGATTTCATAATTCTTGGGCCTGGCAATGAACGTAAATGTTGAGACTACTCTATGTGTCCTCTTCATTAGAGGAAAGCGCTGTGTAGTTTTCCTTGAAGAAGGCACCTCCTCCC
>JBKPBA010000048.1:0-11915 GCA_046726675.1 Chloroflexota bacterium | reverse complement strand
TTTCAAGCACGTCTGGCGGCCAAAGTGGCCTTGCATAACTTTTGCATTTGGCTCAACTTGCAGCTGGGGCGCGATCCGCTGGCCTTTGCTGATTTGCTCGATTGGTAAGTTCGTCATCTCAATTCACACCAAACGTTTAAGACAATTGACAAGCTTACAAACATGGAGGCAGTAGCATGAGTAACGGACGAATAGCAGGTAAGCGGGCGATTATTACGGGTGCGGGGATGGGCATCGGGCGTGCAACCGCTATCAGATTTGCGCAAGAGGGTGCCAGAGTTGGCCTTATCGACATTAATCGAACAGCCGTTGATGAAGTAATTTCACGAATTACAACTTTAGGTGGAGAAGCCCTGCCACTTATCGCCGATGTCAGTCAGGAAGACCAGGTTGCTCGTGCTGTTGACCAGGCAGTAGCGCGCTGGGGTGGCCTGGATATCGTTGTGGCGAACGCAGGGATCGAACTCGTGGGTGAGGATGCCCGCGTCCACGAACTTGCTAAGGAAGTTTGGGATCGCACAATTGGCGTGAATCTCACGGGCGTTTTCCTGGCGTGTAAGCATGGTATTCGCGCGCTACTTGCTTCTGGTGGGGGGAGCGTCGTTTGTACTGCTTCGCCCACAGGTCTCTTTGGCTGCGCACCAACATACTCGGCGTATAGCGCGAGTAAGGCAGGTGTCTATGGCTTGACGAGAGTCATGGCAAATGACTATGCCCGCCTCGGCATCAGAGTTAACTGCGTTATCCCTGGCTTCACGAATACTCCCATGACAACATATTTTATGCAGAACGATGAAGAGCGTGAGGGGCTTCTGAAAACGATTCCATTAGGGCGCCCTGGTGAGGCAGAAGAGGTCGCTGCCGTAATGCTTTTCCTGGCCTCGGACGAGGCTTCATATGTGACCGGCGCTGCCTGGGCCTCGGATGGAGGTATGACAGCAATCTAGGGTGGTCGCCCTGGTTCTAGATGTAACTGGGCAGAATGGAGACATATCGATGACGGACAAGGAAGCCTCTACAGATAAACCAGTAGCCATTGTGACAGGCGCAGGCTCTGGTATCGGTGCTGCGACTGCTCGACTACTTGCTGAACGCGGGATGATTGTCGCGCTAGTTGGTCGACGGGAGGAGAAACTGGCAGAAGCTGCACGTTCAATTGAGAATGCTGGGGGTGAAGCTGCAATCTTCCCTGTAGACCTGGCGATAGCAAGCGCGCCGCAGGAGATCGTCGAACGTGTTCTCTCGCGCTTTGGGCGCATCGATGTACTGATCAATGACGCAGCAGGGCTGGTAGCCAAGCCATTCGATCAATTCACGATTGCTGAGTTCGATGAGCAAGTAGCTACCAATGTGCGTAGTGTTTTCTTTCTAATCCAATCCGCTCTCCCTGCATTGCGTCGTTCCCCATCACCCGCAATTGTAAACTTGAGTTCCTCTGTTGGTTCATGGGTGAGAGTGGAGAATGCCCTGTACTCGATGACCAAGGCTGCCATTGAGCACCTGACACGCTGCCTGGCAGCAGAACTCGCCTCCGACGGTATCCGTGTGAATGCTATTGCTCCAGGACCTTGTGCCACTCCGATCCTTACTACCCTTGGAGATGATATCGACAAAGTCCACGAAGAATTGACATCGACCGTGCCTTTGGGACGCATGGGAGAGCCGGAAGAGCTTGCATGGTGGATTGCCCAACTGGTTGATCCACACGCGGTCTGGATTACAGGTGCGGTAATTCCTGTTGATGGAGGCCAGACGTTGGGAGTTGGGCGACGGAGATAAATATCAATACCCCTTGAAAAATACGCGCTCAGATGGTATACTTTCTTCAAGTTCATGAGATCTTTGCAAGTAATTGCACCGTATGCTTGCTTTTCGGGAGATTTTCAATGGACAATGCGGACGTTGACTTCCTGGTTGACCTGGCAACACGGTTTTATTTACAAGGTCAGACCCAGGCACGTATAGCACGCGATCTGGGGGTTGATCCTGCGACTGTGTCCAGACATCTCAAAAAGGCGCGTGATGAGGGCATCGTGCGTATCGAGATTCGCCGACCAAGACGTCTTCACATGGATCTCGGACGTGAACTGGCCGATCGCTTTGGACTCAAACGGGCGGTAGTAGTGGCGAATGATGAGGGTGGAAGTTCCGCAGTTGCCTATGCGGCAGCAGATTATTTCAGCAGTTTACTTACCAATGGTCTACGACTGGGCCTCTCCTTCGGTCGAATGCTCTCCGCAATGATCCCTTTGCTTCCTGCCAATACAGTCTCGGATCTGGATGTCTCGATGCTGTTGGGTGGTTTTGGCAGGGCAATGCCGGGGATCCAGGGACATGAACTGGCCCGGCACATCGCCTCTCTTTATCCACGCAGCAGAACTCACTATCTACAGGCCCCGTTACTTGTGGATTCCCCCGATATCAGACGAGCGATGTTGAGAGATGGTTCTATCAGAGCCGCATTGCAGTCTGCCGCGAACAGCGAACTTGCGCTCGTCGGCATCGGGAACCTGGATGATAGTGCTCCCCTTATACGCTATGGCCACTTGAGTGCCGAAAACCGCAAGCGCTTGCTACAATCGGGAGCAGTGGGTGATGTCTCCTCACGCTTTTTTGATATCAATGGAAAGCCTGTGTCAGATCTTGATGATCGACTGATAGCGATTGAACGCGAAGAACTTGCTCGTATTCCTACCGTTGTCGCGGTCGCCGCAGGCTCCGAGAAGTACGCAGCAATCCTGGGTGCTCTACGAACTGGCTATGTCGATGTCCTGGTTACGGATGAGACAACGGCACAGGAACTTGCTCAAGCAGGGCCAGCAACGGCTAGATGGACCGAAGTGAAAGGAGGTAAAGTAGGATAAGAAAAGAGCCTAGTAGTTGTTTTGATCTGACTCATACTCATAAAAAAGAGGAGAATTATGGCCACAATTGATGACTCTTCAGCACATGGAGATGGTAATGTGCGCTTACCGGATATTGAAGTAGAGTCCAAGTTACCCATTGTGCACACCCAACTGAAGGCAGGTGCATTGAGCTTACCTGAAGCGCTGATGCAAAGCGTCACGACCATCGCGCCGGCAATCGCAGCTTTGTTTTTTACCCCGTTTGTTGTTAGTCTTGCAGGGGTCGCGTCCCCACTGGCTTACCCTATAGGTTTCGTAATCACCCTCATACTTGGTATCGTGCTGGTCCAATTCACCAAAAAGTTGCCTGCAGCAGGTGGCTACTACACGTTTATCAGCCGTAGCCTGCACCCACGTGCCGGTTGGTTGGTCGCATGGCTCTTCATCCTGTATGCACCCACCGTCGGTGGAATTGTATCGTTATACATGGGCAACATCCTACAACAGGAACTACAGGCAAACTGGGGCATCAATTGGCCCTGGTTTCCAGCAGTATTCATGATTGTAGTGATTACGGGTGTTGCGCTTCTCCAGTATCGCGGCATTTCGATCTCAGGTAGAACCCTGCTCGTCCTTGGCACCATCGAGATGGGGCTTGTCTTCTTCCTGGCGATCTGGGCTATTGCTAATCCTGGTCCAGGAGGTGTGAACTTCGATTCCTATAATCCGGCCAACATCTCAATTACCGGAGTGGGTAGCTTCGCGCTTGCCATTGTCTTCTCACTCCAGGCATTCACCGGCTGGGACGGGGCCGCTCCTCTAGCAGAGGAGACCGCAAATCCGACCAGGAACATCTCCCGGGCCGTGATTGGCTCGATCATCTTGCTCGGCATCTTCCTGGTCTTCGTCACCTGGGCGATCATTCTCGGCTGGGGTACCAAAAACATAGCATCCCTGCCGACCTCGTCAGAGTTACCTGCCATCGTGGTAGCCAAACGCGTATGGGGACCGGTATGGTGGCTCGTCCTTCTTGCGCTCCTGAACTCGACCTTTGCTGTTGTGTTAGCCGTCTGTAACATAGGGACGCGCATGTGGTACGCTATGGCGCGGTCTGGCTCATTGCCGAGGGTGTTGACCAAGATACACCCGGTCTATAGGACGCCTGTTAACACGATCATCATGCAATGGGTTGTCAACCTCGGGACGGGTCTTATCCTGCTCTGGTGGCTCGGTTCAGTCAATGGATACTTCTATGAGAGCTTTGTGCTGGCGCTAGCCGTGCTTGTAGTCTATGCTATGGGTAGCGTTGGCGTTTTCGTGCTCTACTGGCGGGAGTACCGGAGCGAGTTCAATATCTTCTTGCATGCCATCTTTCCATTGATCTCGCTTGCTGCGCTGGGTTGGCTGGGTTACGAGTTGTTCCATCCCTACCCCGCAGCACCAGTCTCGTATGCTATTCCAACTGTGGGTATCTGGCTCCTGATAGGTATCGTGATTCTGGTTGTGATGGGGGTTCGAGGAAGGGAAGAGTGGCTCACCAAAGCAGGTGAAAGCGCATTCGAGATCGTGGAAGGGCCCTCTGAACAGCAAGTTGGCGGTTCAGCTTGATTACGTAGTCTAGCCGGAGGTGCGCCACATAGGTGTGAACTTAAGCGCATGGGAGCGATCTTGCCAGCGGGTGGCAGGAAGCTATGCCCTGTCATGCTGAGCATAGCGAAGCATCTGCGTGCCCATCGCAACAGACCCTGAGCGAAGCGAAAGGTGACACTTGGAGCAAGCAGCACGAGGGACAAGTGGGGGATCCTCTCGCCTTGCCAGCGAGCGGGTGGCAGTATGGTCCAGCCCTGTCATGCTGAGCCTTGTCCTGAGCGCAGCGAATGGAGCAGCGAAGCATCTCGCTGCCCATCGCGACAGATCCTTCGCGGAGTTTACACTGAGCGCAGCGAATGTGCTCAGGATGACAATCGAGGGATGCAGCCAGACCTTTCGCTCAGGGTGGCACCATTTGGCAACTGAGGTTGATGCGTATTGAGCGTCCGCAAAGGTACGTCCCTACGATACACGGAGACACCGCTTGCCAGGCTCGTATATAGTAGGGGTGTACCCTTGCGGTCACCCTCGGAATGGCGGTCGCCCTGGGCTGAAATGGTAGCCTGGTAACGTTCATAAACCTTGATGAAAAGGAGTTGATCAACATGGCGCATGATTTGGGTTCCTTTAAAGGCATTGCAATAAGCCAGATTGGGGTAGTCGTCCGGGATGTGGAGAAGATGGTTGAACTCTACCACAAAACTTTGGGTTGGGGTCCCTGGAGTATTTACAAAGCAGAACCGCCGTTGCTACACAGCACTGTGCTACGAGGCAAACCGACAGAATTCACTTTCATAAACGCAGAGACGCATGTGGGACCGATTGACTTTGAGTTCATTCAGCCACTCGAAGGACCCAGTATTTACAAGGAATTTCTGGAACAGCATGGTGAGGGTGTGCACCACATTGCCTGCATGGGTACCGGGTCGAACTATGAAGAGAATCTTGAGAACTTCGAGAAAATGGGGCTGAAGGTGCTGATGGGTGGCGCGATCGGCGATACGATCAAATTCTACTATCTTGATTCGGAACCTATGATGAAGATTGTGTTGGAGTCTGGTAGCGGGCACATGATCTCTATCCCTCCCTGGCGTACATATCCATAGGAAGGGAAACAAAAAGATGTGCGGCACCGAATTTGCCGGGAAGGCTGTGATAGTGACTGGAGCAGCCCAGGGAATAGGTCGTACCATCGCCGAGCAATTTCTTAAGCAGGGAGCTAGAGTACTGATCTTCGATCTGGATGCGGCGTTGGCTGTAGAAACCGCCAGGCAATTGTCGCCGGATGGTGAACTGGTCATAAGCATAGGCGGCGACGTGAGTCGTCGGGCGGATGTGCATCGTGCTATTGAGACCTGTGTCGAGCGATTTGGGCGTCTCGATGTGATGGTAGCTCATGCAGGGATCGCCGATGCCACACCTCTACTAGAGATCGATGACGCTAGTTGGCAGCGAATTATGGATGTCAACCTTACAGGAGTCTTTCTTTGTACTCAGGAGGCAGGCCGGGTCATGGCTCGCTCTGGTGGAGGAGCCGTCGTGGTAACGGCTTCCACCAATGCTTTCTGGGTAGAATCTAACCTTGCCCACTACAATACGTCAAAAGGTGGTGTAGTAGCGTTCGTTCGCTCGGCTGCCATTGATCTAGCACGTTATGGCATCAGGGTGAACGCCGTCGCTCCAGGTGTAGTGCTGACACGTATAGCGGCCTGGGTGACAGAAGATCCTGTCCTAGCAGCAGAATATTTAAAACACATCCCGCTCAATCGCTTCGCCGAAACCCTTGACGTGGCGAAAGTAGTACTCTTCCTGGCATCCAGCGATTCCGCGTACATCACTGGACAGACGATTGTGTTGGATGGTGGTCAAACGCTGGGAATCATGGTGGATCCTCCCGAGACACCCATTCCCGGTACCGGGCTTTCTACCGGCACGAAAGAGGCTCACGGCTTATAAAGCGCTATGAGGAGAACAAAATGCGTACGCTAACAGAACGCCAGCTATGGTATGGCGTTGATAAGCAGCCATCCGAAACACGCGAACTGAGAGCTGGCCCGGTGACGGTATTGCTGGATGGCATTGATCTCCGTTACCTACGGATAGGCCCGCTTGAGGTGGTGCGTCGTATTTATGTGGCTGTGAGAGACCAGAATTGGAACACCGTTCCTGGGACGCACCGGATTACCAGGATTGACCAGGAACGAGACAGGTTTGAAATTATATTCGAGGTAGAGCACAAGTCTCATGATATTGATTTTGCCTGGCAGGGAAGGATTGTAGGTTCTCGAGTTGGACAGATCCGCTATGAAATGAATGGTGTCCCAAGGAGCGATTTTCGTTACAACCGCATCGGATTATGCATCCTACATCCGTTCCGGGAATCTGCAGGGCGACCCTATCGGGGGCAGACTCCACAGGGTGAAGTGAGTGGTATCTTGCCAGAAATGATTGGTCCTCAACGCTTCGAGAATGGCTATTACGTGCCACTTTTCCCCGCGTGCAGTAGCCTGACAGTCGACCTTTCGGACAGGGTGCGCGCGAGCTTCAACTTTGAAGGTGACCTCTTTGAGATGGAAGATCAACGTAACTGGACCGATGCCTCCTTCAAAACCTACTGCACGCCATTATCACTTGGTTTTCCCCATCAAGCCCGCAAGGGAGTGGGGATCATGCAGAGTGTAACCGTCAGTGTGGAGGGTGAGCACGGGACGGCGGAGAAAGAGACTGAGGAACTACGATTATCGATAGGCCAGCCTACGAATCAACATCTACCGGCTATAGGATTCGGTATGGCCAGTGATGCTTCATCATTGACCGTCCGCGAACTTGATCTATTACACAAGTTGAAACCCGATCACCTGCGGGTTGATGTCCATCTCAATAAAGCGTATGTTGAGCCTCTGGAACGCGCGATAGGAAACTGTCAGGTTCTAGGTTGCGATTTGGAGGTTGCTCTTTTTATCACCGGAGAGAGTGGGAGCGAGTTGACCAGACTGGCATCACTGCTACAAGGCCGAGTAAAAGTAGCCCACTTCCTCACCTTTCAGGAAGGAGCTCAGACAGCTACTCCAACTGAAACGACAGCACCAGAGTTGGTAGAATTGGCTCGCCAATACCTGCGCCAAGCTGCACCTCAGGCTGTATTCGTTGGCGGAACCGACATGTATTTCTGCGAACTGAACCGCACACGTCCCCGTGTCGAGGCAATGGATGGCGTCTCGTACACCATCATTCCACAGGCGCACGCCTTCGACGAGCGGTCATTGGCCGAAACTTTGGAGGCGCAGGGCGAAACCGTGAAGAGCGCGCGAGCATTCGCTGGTGATCGCGCAGTCATTGTCAGCCCCATTACATTGAAACGACGATATAACCCACACGCTACAGAAGTGGAAGCTGAACGGGCGCCAGATGAGCTTCCTGATGCGGTTGATCCACGTCAGATGTCACTTTTTGGTGCAGGATGGACGGTGGGGAGCATCAAGTACCTTGCCGACAGCGGTGCGGCATCGCTCACTTACTATGAGACGGTGGGCTGGCGTGGGTTGATGGAACGGGAAACGGGTTCTTCGCTGCCTGAACACTTCCCTTCTGCGCCGGAGATGGTCTTTCCGCTCTATCACGTCTTTGCTGATGTTGCAGAATGGAAGGACGGGTTCATTGTAGCGTGTGAATCGAATAAGCCACTCGACGTCACATCGCTAGCAATAGAGAGTGGACGATCTCTCCACTTGCTGGTAGCGAATCTGGCAGGAGAGTCTCAGCATGTAGTGATTGGCCCATTAGCAGATAACGAGGTAGCGGCGCGCAGTCTGGATGCAAGCACGGCCCATCAAGCCATGTTTGAGCCAGAGAGCTTTCGTCAGAACTGGAGGCAGATTGAGATACAGAACAGAGAACTCGTTCTCGACATGGCTCCATATGCGGTAGTCCGTATAGATGTATAACGGTCTTAGGAGGTAACAAACATTTTGAAGATCCTGGCAGTAGGTGACTCATTCGTACCCACACACCTGTTCGAGATGGGATTGGCGAAACTCGCAGCCGAGCACCAGATTCGGTTTATCAAGCTTGATATGGAAGCACCTTTCGTTCCTACAACCCCATCTGAATGCGCTATTATCGAGTATGCTGGGAATCCACAGCAGTTAGTGGATGCCCTCGATGATGAGGAGATTCTACTTGTGCATGGTGCACCGGTAACCGATGCGGTGCTGGATGCTTCACCTGACTTGAGAGTAGTAGGGGTAGCCAGAGGTGGTCCGGTCAATATCGACCTTGCCGCTGCCAGTGATAGGAACATTGCAATTATCACTGCTCCAGCACGCAATGCGGAGGCAGTTGCAGATCTCACTCTGGCTTTCATGATTATGCTAGCTCGAGGAATTAAGACAGGTGTAGAGTTTGTAGCGAACGGTGGCCGTGTTGGAGATTCGGCTTTTGAGGGTGCGCAATTCTTTGGACATGAACTCGGTGGGCACATATTAGGTCTGGTGGGATATGGCAACGTCGGTGTTCGAGTCGCCAGGAGAGCTCTGGCTTTTGGCACATCGATTCTAGTATATGATCCTTATGTCGCGCCTGAAACAGTGGAAGGTCTGGGAATCAGGATGACGGATCTAGAAGAGCTATTGGCGAGTTCCGATTTTGTGTCTCTCCATGCACGAGTAACCCCGCAGACTACGAACTTCTTTGACTCAAAGAAGTTTAGCGTTATGAAGCAAGGATCGTATTTCATCAATACCGCACGGGAGACACTGGTAGACGAGGCGGCACTTTATGATGCTCTGGTCTCAAATCACCTTGCTGGCGCTGCTCTGGATGTGCTCAGGCCATATCCTCAAGGCGCGCCTGCTCCCCTGTTGTCCCTCCCAAACGTGATTGTTACACCACATATTGGTGGCGCCACACATGAAGCTGCATTACGAGGAGTTCAAATACTCGCCAGCCAGATAGACCACTACCTTGCAGGGCAACCCATGCAGCACGTCGTGAATCGAGGCGTAACCGGGAGTTCGAGATGAGCAATCAATTTTTATTAGCAATAGACGCGGGTACTGGAAGTTGTCGCGCCGTGCTTTTTGATACATCTGGGCATCAAATGGCCATGGCTCAGCGTGAGTGGTCACATTTTCCTGAGCCAGCATATCCAGGCTCACAGGTATTCGAAACACGCGCCAATTGGGAGCACATCTGCGCCTGTATCCGCCAGGTGCTTGCTACCCCTGGAGTTACACCAGATTCGATTCTGGGGCTGAGTAGTACCAGCATGCGCGAGGGGATTGTGCTCTATGATAAGGAGGGACAGGAAATTTGGGCCTGCCCCAATGTGGACTCGCGAGCATCCGAAGAAGCGGCGGAACTGGTTGATAAGCGCCTGGCCGAGAAGATTTACTTCACTGGAGGTGACTGGGTGGCAATCACCTCCCCACCACGCCTGCTGTGGTTACAGAAGCATGAGCCTGAGATATTCAAGCGAGTTGCACACCTTACCATGCTTAGTGACTGGATTTTGTTTAAGCTCTGTGGAGAGTATGTCACTGATCCTTCGGCTGGTTCCAGTTCGGGAATGTTTGACCTGGCGCAGCGTACGTGGTCGGATGAGATTGTCAAGATGTGCGGACTAAGTTTGAGCGTATTGCCGCCCGTGCGTGAATCTGGAACGCTGCTTGGTCGTGTACACCGGCAGGCAGCTATTGATACGGGTTTGAAAGAAGGCACACCGGTGATAGTGGGTGGCGCTGATACCCAATTGAGTCTTGTAGGCATCGGCCAGATAGATCCGGGTCAGTTTACCGTCGTAGGCGGGACTTTCTGGCAACATACAGTAGGGACGGATAAGCCCTTGATCGACCCAGAAAGTCGGCTCAGAACGCTCTGTCATGCTGTGCCTGGACAATGGATGCTGGAAGGTATTGGCTTTTATTGCGGTTTGGTCATGCGCTGGTTTCGGGATGCATTTTGCCAGCTAGAGCTGGAGCAGGCTGCGCGGCTACATCAAGATCCCTACATATTGATGGAACAGGCTGCTCTGCAAGCGCCTCCCGGATCTAATGGAGTAATGGGGATCTTTTCTAACTTCATGAACGCTAAGCGCTGGATTCATGCCGCGCCAGGATTTATGCAGTTTGATGTGTCCAACCCGGCCATATCCGGTAAAAAAGAGTGCATACGTGCGATTGAGGAGAGTGCGGCTTATGTCTCTTATGGTCACATGAAGATCATAGAATCGCTCACAGGAAACACTTTTAACGAGATTGTCTTTACCAGCGGTGCTGCTAAGGGAACACTCTGGCCACAGATTCTGGCCGATGTGCTCAACTGTCGTGTCAAAGTGCCGGCTGTCAAGGAATCTACTTCGCTGGGCGCTGCCCTTTACGCTGGATTAGGGGCTGGTCTCTACCACGATTTGCAGAGCGTGGCTCAGAGTATCGTCAGTTTTGAGAAAACGTACGAACCGGATTATGCAACTCACCAACTCTACCAGGGACTCTACGCACAGTGGTCGCGCATATACGAGCGTTCTCTTGCAATGGTAGAGGAAGGTCTGGTCAGACCGCTCTGGCGAGCGGCCGGAACATAACACCCGTCAATCCCTAAGTAGCAGGAGGTAAAATTTGCTGCAGGAAATAAATCTTGGAGATTACACATCTTACATTGGACGACCACGACATGACCTGATAACTCCCGCACTTATTTTGGATCTGGATATTGCCAGGCAGAATATTGCCAATATGGCCGAGTATATGCGCAGCGTCCCTGCAAAACTTCGCCCTCACATCAAGGTCCATAAAAGCCCTGAACTTGGAAGAATGCAGATGGAAGCAGGTGAATCGATAGGACTGTCGACGGCTACTGTATGGGAAGCTGTTGTGATGGTGCGTGGAGGTATTGATGATATACTGGTCGCTAACGAAGTAGTGGGCGAAGAGAAGATTCGATCGCTGGCCGAACTCGCGCGAGAAGCTCACATAATTATTGCCATCGACG
Organism: Chloroflexota bacterium; assembly: GCA_046726675.1. GTDB lineage: Bacteria > Chloroflexota > Ktedonobacteria > Ktedonobacterales > Ktedonobacteraceae > DATMNR01. The sequence goes on along the minus strand of JBKPBA010000048.1, from coordinate 492 downwards.
ATGAGCGGAATGCTGAAGACCTCTCCACCGCAGCTCTCAAAGCCGGAAGTACGCTAGGCGTGCTTATCGACCTTGACGTTGGTATGGAACGATGCGGAGTACGTACAAAAGAAGCAGCGCTTCGCCTGATACAGCACCTCAGTAAGCTGCACGGACTACGTTTTGAAGGCATGATGGGATATGAAGGTCATTGCATGCTGGAGCCTGATCCTGATCTACGTCTAAGAAAAGCGCATGCTGCAATGGACAAACTTATGGAGACAGTTGATTTCCTGGCTCAAGCAGATTTCACATCAAAAATTATTTCTGGAGGCGGTACGGGTACATACAATATAACCGGGGCACATCCTCGAGTGACCGAGCTACAAGCCGGATCATATGTAGTGATGGATGCTTTCCACGCGCAGCTTGTGCCAGGCTTTCCCGTAGCGCTAACGGTTCTGGGGACAGTGATCAGTCGCCAGGGAAACAGAGTAGTCCTTGATTCAGGGA